>DATLRG010000554.1:0-4873 GCA_035534795.1 Chloroflexota bacterium | reverse complement strand
TTGGGAATGTGCTGCGCACATTGCCAACCAACAGACCCGGCTCAGCCACCATCGAGCCTCGGCGAGAGAAGGGAGCAGTGTGGATGACGAGACTGGCGATTCTGGCGGACGTTCACGGAAACCTTCCCGCGCTGGAAGCGGTGATGGCGGACCTGGCGCGGTTCGCGGTCGACCACGTCGTCGTGGCCGGCGATTTGATCAACCTGGGACCGTTTCCGGCCGAGGTCGTGGACGCCGTCCTCGAGCAGGGCTGGTCGGTCATTCGTGGTAACCACGAGTACTACCTGCTGGATTACCAGACCGCGCGCGCTCCCGCCGCCTGGAGCGACCCGCTGCGCTGGTCGATGGTGCGCTGGTCGTCCCAGCGGCTCGGCGAGCAGCGGCGTCGGCGCATCGCGACCTGGCCGGACACGCTCAGCCTGCGCTTTCCGGACGGTCCGCCGATTCTGGTCGTCCACGGCGTGCCGCGCTCGCCCTGGACGGGGATCGGGCGCCGCGCGACCGACGAGGAGATTGGCCAGCACCTCGCCGACGTCGCGGAGCCCGTGGTCGTCGTCGGGCATACCCACCTGACCATGGATCGGCGGGTCGGTCCCTGGCAGGTGCTCAACCCGGGGTCGCTCGGCGATCCCTTGGATGGGATCTCCACCGCCAGCTACCTCCTCCTGGAGAGCAACTCCCACGGCTGGCAGCCACAGTTCCGTCGCGTGCCCTACGACCGCGCGCGCCTGTTCGCGGAATGCGACAAACAGGGGTACGTCGAGACGTGTGGGGTGATCGGCCACTTCGCCGTCGAGGAGTTCAAGACCGCCCGGCCGGAGATCTCGCCTTTCCTGCGCTGGTACGATGCGACCTGCCCCGACCGCCCCCTGACGATGGACCTGCTCGCCGAATACGCCGCGGTCGACCGGTGGGCCTATCGCGGCCCGGGCCACCGGGTGAACCTGGACCTGCCGTCGCCAGCGCTGGACGCGACTTCCTGACCGATGCTCGTCATGATCCATTACGCCCCGTTCGCCGTCGATCCGAGCCTGCTGGCTGCCGAGTGGCCCCTCACCACCGTAGAAAGGCGAGTGCTATAATCTTGGCCAAAGGAGGCTTCATTCCTAATGATTACCTCACGCGAGCGCCTTCACCAACTCGTCGACCGGCTCCCTGCCGACCAACTCGATGCCGCCCGGCGCGCCCTCGATCAGGTCGTCGCTGCCGATCCCGTCCTCCACGCCCTGCTCACCGCGCCCGAGGATGACGAACCCCTGACCGACGCCGACCGTGCCGCCCTCGAGGAAGCCCGCGCCGACATCGCCGCCGGTCGCCTCATCCCCCACGAGCAGGTCAAGCGCGAGCTGAGCGAGCGCCGATGACGTCGGCGATCCTCTGGACTCCCCAGGCGCGCCGCCAGTTGGACCGCCTTAGCCCGCGCGACCAGGACCGGATCGTCGCCGCCCTCGACACCTACGCCGCCACCGGCCACGGCGACGTCAAGAAGCTCGCCGCCCAGGAGGATCCGACCTGGCGGCTGCGTGTGGGCGACTGGCTTGTCTTCCTCACCCGCGCCCACGCCGACGACAGACCCGCCCTCGTGGTCGCCGCCATCGCCAACCGCCGCGACGCCTACCGCGGCTGAGCATGGCGTGGGCGGTATCACGTGGTCCCTACACCTCCGATGGGCTCAACTGGCTGACCACGCTGTAATGACTCGCGAAACGCAGACAAGGGGGGATACATGCCGCTCCTCAAGCGGAAAGCCTTCGCGTACATCACGCGCGGCGAGCGACTCTTACTCTTCACCCATCCCAACGCGCCCGAGGCCGGCATCCAGGTGCCCGCCGGCACGCTCGAAGACGGAGAAGAGCCCGAGGCGGGCGTGCTGCGCGAGGCGATCGAGGAGACCGGTCTGACCTCGCTTGGCGTGGTCTCTTTCCTGGGGGAGGAGCGTCGCGACATGTCGGATGTCGGCAAAGACGAGATCCATCACCGCTACTTCTTTCACCTGCGATGCCTGGACGAGCCTCCGGACCGATGGCGCCACGGCGAGACCCAGCCAGCGGATCGAGGATCGCCTATCCCCTTCGACTTCTTCTGGGCGCGCCTCCCGGACGAGGTGCCGGAGCTCGTCGCCGATCACGGTCGATTTCTACCCTCACTGCTCACCTCCGTGTCGCGCCACGAGGGTATCTGAGAGGGAGTGTGGGAAGGGTCAGGGGGCAAGGGATGTGCGGCGCACATCCCTTGCCCCCTGACCCCTTCCCACACTCCCTCTTACGTCTCCACGCAGCGATCAGGAGACGCACGATCGACCGATCTCGGCCGCGGCCGTGTCGAATGCTACGGTTGATTCGGCGTTCCCCAGGTCGTGGGCGTCGCGAGCTCGAGGCTGTTGCCAGCGGGATCGCGAAAATAGAGCGACTGGCCACCGCTCGGCCAGGCGATCTCGGCTTCGATCGGCACGCCGTGGCGCCCCAATTGCTCACGCCAGGCCGGGAGATCCTCCGGCGCCACCGCGAAGGCGCCGTGGCCGGCGCCATGGGCGCCGTGAGTGGGGAAGTTGTCGACTGGCTGGCTCGTGGCTCGCGGGTCGAACAGCAGGAACATGCCGTCGCCGCAGCGGAAGAAGACGTGCCGTCCCGGCAGCTTCGCGTACAGCTCCAGGCCGAGCACGGTGGCGTAGAAGGCCTCCGCCGCCTCAAGATCGTCGACGTACAGGCAGGTTTCGAGGATTTGTGTGACCCGCATTGTCCCTCCCGGTTGTTGGGCTTGCAGCCAGATCGTCCACGGTGAGAACCCCCTGGCTTTGTTTGATTTGCTGCACAGATCAAACAAAGCCAGGGGTTCTCACCGTGGCAGTACCTTAGCCATCATACTATGGCGCTTCCTAAAGCGTTTGCCACTGCAGCCCATCGTGCCCAAAGATGACCAGCGCCACCTGCTCGCGCTCGACCAGCGCCAGGAGTTTGCGCGTGCTGGCGCGCAGTTGCTCCTCGTCGTCGTCCATCGGCCAGGCTGGCCGATCCGGGGTGAAGTGGTTGACAGATTCACCCTAGCGGGTGAATAATGACGACGATGGCAACTGCCTCCAACCTGGACCAGACATTGCTGGCGCTGGCCGACCCGACGCGCCGGGCGATCCTGCAGCGCCTTTTGAAGGGAGACGCGCGCGTCACCGACCTGGCACGACCCTTTTCCATGTCGCTCAACTCGGTCTCGAAGCACATCCGTGTACTCGAGCGCGCCAACCTTGTGCGACGCCGACGCGCGGGGCGGGAACATGTCCTGGCGTTCAATCCCCAACCCCTCGACGAAGCCACGATCTGGATCGAGACTCAACGCGCCCTCTGGAACGCCCGACTAGATGTTCTTGATGCTATGCTGCAGGCCGAGGATCGCGCGGCCGAAGCAACCCGGAGAAGAAAGGACGAACTCGATGAACCCTGAACCGCACGTCAACGCACGCGTCACCCGCCGCTTCAGCGCATCGCCGGAGCGGGTCTTCGACGCCTGGCTTGACCCCGAGATGATTGGCCGCTGGATGTTCGGCCCGGTGATCCGCGACGAAGAAGTGGTGCGCATCTCGCTCGACGCGCGCGTGGGAGGCGCATTTTCCTTCGTCGTGCGCCGGCAGGGCGAGGAGATCGACCACGTCGGGGAGTATCTCGAGATCGACCGTTCCCGACGCCTCGCGTTCACATGGGGAGTCCGGCAGGAATTGAGGGACCGCACCCGGGTGATCGTCGACATCGTTCCGCAAGAGACCGGCTGTGCGCTCACCTTGACCCATGAATTGCGCCCGGACTGGGTGAACTTCGCGAGCCAGGCCGAGGCCGCGTGGGCCCAGATGCTCGACTCGCTCGCGGCGACGCTCGGCGAGAACGCCGAAACGGCGGCCTCCGGCGATGGCTGACGCGGATACGTCGGTGCCAGGTCGCTGTTCGCCAGTGTCGGCCGGTGCTCGTCGTGGCGAGCTTGGTGGGTGCCGCGTCCCCGGGGAAGCTGCAGATAGACTGCCTGGCCACCCGACGAACCTGTCCTCTGGTTGTAAGAGTTCAGACTTGGAGGCAAGTTTGGATACACGGCCGGCGGCGCATGCCGGCAGAGGCGGGCAGAGAGCGGGCCAGTGCCTCGAGGGCGGCGAGGCGGTTAGGGGTGGGCGGACAGGAGAAGGGAGCGGACCTCCGTGAAGGCGTTGAGGCCACGCGCGTGCCAGGTGTGGAAGAGGGAGGCGCGCTCGGCCTCGTTGTTGGTCGGGGGACGCGCGGGTCGGTGATGAAGGTGTCGAGTTCGCTCAGGTACTTGTAGGCACGCTGGCAGAGTAGCCGCTGGGGGACAGCCGTGTCGACGAACAGCTCGCACCGCCGCGTGGTGCGCTCCTCCAGGCGACGGCGCTTGGCCAGCCGCAGACGCGCCGACGCGGGGGGCCGATCCCGCGCCGCCCGGTAGAGGTGGCGCAGTTGCTGGGCCCAGCGCGCCAGGTCGGCATCCTGGGTGGACTGCGCAACGAGGTCCTTGACGTCGCGCCGGAAGTGGGCCCAAGCAGCGTTGTTTCTCACCCGGGAAGTGGTCGTCGGCGGCGAGGCCAAGCAGTGCGCCCCATCAGTCGCATGATATACTCGTGACCTGGCAACCACTCCCGCACACGCCGAGCACGAGTTCGGTGCGGCTGTCGTAGGATGTGTCGCGTTGGCTAACTAGCATCTTCTGCACGTGGTGGACGCACCTGTAGTTGGTCCAGGGTGAGAAGTACTTGGATGTGACGGATTCGCGCAGCCAATCCAGCACATCCAAGTACTTCTCACCCAGGACCAACTACAGGAGAGAGACGCCAAATACCTGGCTGCTCTATCGCTGTACTGCGTCTCGGCTGGCTCACGCACGA
>DATLRG010000553.1:0-3901 GCA_035534795.1 Chloroflexota bacterium | reverse complement strand
AGGTGCTGCCCGATACCGCCCGGCAGCGCGGGTCGCGCCAGCATCACGGCCACGGCACCCGCGATCGCCAATTGCACGAACAGGAGCAACGTGGCGGCCGGCAGTCGCCAGCGTGGCCTGCCTTCGAGATCGCTGGAGATATGCTGCCAGAGGCGGACGCTCGGGATCACGACGCGTCGGTGGCGCGGGCGGAGGATGTAGAGCAGCAAGATCAGCGGAAGCGCGGCCAGTGCCCACAACGCCGAGGGCTGGATCAACGTCATCGTACGATCCTTCGGAGACGCATGCGGTTCAGAAAAATCTCTTCGAGCGGCACGGTCGTGTCGAGCGTGAGGTGGCCGACTTCCGATCGGTGGCAAAACGTCGCGACGCTTGCGCACCAGGCCTGTACCCGCTGCTCGTAGGTACGCCGGGCCTCGTCGCCGACGACAATGTCGACGACGTCGCCGGTCTCGGCGTCGAACAGCTCGAGGTCACCGTCGACGGTGGGATTCAGCTCCTGCGGTGCGAGCACCTGGATCACCACGACGTCCATTCCTTCGCGGAGCAGCCGTACGATCCCTGCCTCCCAGTCGTCGTCGGAGAACAGGTCCGAGATTAAAAAGGCAATCCCGCCGCTAATCGGCCCACTGCAATACTGGTCCATCGCTCGCTGCAGTCGGGTCGCGCCGCCTACGGGCGCCCGATCCAGGTAGGACAACAGGCGCATGGTCTGCCCCCGTCCACGGACCAGCGGGAAGCGCTCGTAGAGTGTATCCGCGAAACAGACGGCAGTGACCGCGTCAAAACGCGCCAGCGCCAGAAAGCCCAGCGCCGCGGCCAGGTGTCGGGCAAACCCGAGCTTGTTGGGGGTACCCCAATTCATCGACTGGCTACAGTCCACCAGGAGGTGGACCGTGACGTCTTCTTTCGCCTCGGTCTGCTTCAGGAACAGTCCGTCGAGCCGCGCGAAGGCATTCCAGTCGATCCGCCGGAAGTCGTCACCGGGGACGTACTGCCGAAAATCCGCAAACTCTGTCGAGCTCGCGTGACGCCGGCTGCGGTGCTCCCCGGCGAGACCCTGAATCACCAGTCCGCGCGTCAGCAGATTCAGCCGCTCGAGTCGCCGAATGAACGACTCTCCAAGCAGCTCGCCGGCCGACTCCAATTCGTCGTCGTCATCCGCCAGTCGCAAGGGGCCGCGAGGGGTCTGCCGGGTACGGAGGCGCGGGAGCGAAAAGACCTTGCGCAACGATCTCAGCGCCGAGCGGCGATCAGGATCCGGCATTGCTGAAGTACTCGCGCACGACGGGCTTCAGTTCCAGCGGCACCACGTTGCTTTCCTGGTGGACGTTGATCGGCGTGTTCGACGAAGCCGGGGCACTGCCGCCGGCAGCCGAGATCGTGCTGCCATCAGCGCCGGTCAGCGGGGTGGTGCGATCGCCTGGCTTGGTCTGGTTGTCCCCGTTCGCACTGGCCTGACCGGTGATCGTCAGCTTCACGCCGCCCACGTCCAGCGGGACCGGCTGCGCGTTGAGAAGGTCGGAGCCGGGGCCGTCGCCGGCTCCCCCGGCGTTGCTCAACTGGCCCTGCTGAATCTGCTGCTCCGCGCCTGGTTGCCCTCCCGCCGACGCCCCGCTGCCTACCTCGGCCGAGGAGCCGGCGTTCGCGACCGACTGATCGAGATTGCCCTGCGCGCCTCCCTGCTGCGCGCCCTGTGCCTGCTGAGATTGCTGCGAGGCGCCTGGCGTCACCAGAGCGCTGGCATTGTCGCCAGACGGTGAGCTCGACGAGTTCGACGCGGATTGCTGGTTCCCCAGGCCCTGCTGGATCTGCTGGAGCGACTGTCCAAGCTGGGCCTGACTCGCAATCTGGCCGCTGGCCTGCTGAACTGCCTGCGAAAGCGCTTGCAGCGATTGCGACGCCTGGGCGGTGTCCCCCTGCTTCAACGCGTCAGACGACTGCTGCGCACTCTGCGACATGGCCTGATTCGACTGCTGAGTTTCGGTCGCGGCCTGACTCAACCGCGAGGCCAGCTCGGATTGCGCCTCGGGTGAGAGCTTGTCGAGCTGCTGGCTCAGATCACTCAACTGCGAGGCCGCCTGCGAGTAGTCGCCCTGTGCCAGGCTGTCGCTGATCGCGTGGGTCGTCGACGAATCCTTCAATGCAGCGGCGAGCGCGTTGAGCGCCTGCTGCGCGGCGAGCGATTGGGTCGCCTCCGCCTGAATTTGCTGCTGCATCTGCTGCAGTTGCGCCTGGTACTCCTGGGGGGTGATCGACTTCGCGGCCAATTGCTGCTGCAGGGTCTTCAAGCGCGGAAACATCTGATCGTTCGACGTCGCGATCGCCTGTTGCTGTTGGATCTGTCCCGGGTCCATCGTCACGTAGGCGCTTGGCGCCTGGGCATCCTGTTGGGCAAGCTTGGTCAGCTCAGCGTCGATCGCCTGGGGCGGACGCGGCAGTGACAATCCGAGCGTTCCGACGAACGACACCGCGCCGTACAGCGCCGCCACCAGGACGAACAACCGGAGGTCGGTGCTCGGCCAGACCAGCGGCACGACCTGGCGCGGATCGAGGTCGCGCAGTCGGCTGGTCGCCAACCGTACTTGCGTCTTGACCAGCGGCTCATCCATGCGCCGCGATGCGGTGTATTCCACCGCCGTGGCGAGCTGCGCCTGGAGCCCCGCCCGACGATCGACCAGGCGGGCCACTTCGAACGAGGGAATCTCGTGGTGGAACGCCAGGTGAAGGCCCCAACCCAGCACCACGAACAGGACCAACGGGAGCCATCCCGACATCGGGCGCTGAATCATGACCTGGATTGACCTGGCCAGCAGGAGGATGACGGCGCACAGGACCATCGACCGAGGCACGATCAGCAGAGCCCGGGCGAACCTCAAGCGTCCACGGAACGCCCAGAGCCGTCCCAAAAGCTCCGTCGTCGGATACTGGTCCGTCTCCCCCGCGAGGTGCAGCCGCTCCACCGCGGAGGATTCGAGTCGAGGCAGATTGGTTCCCACGCAGAAGGGAGAGATCGTCGCCCACCAGGCAACGTCCCGGATCAAGCCATTCGCTTGGCCGGTCAGTCGATTCCACGCCATCGTGTTCTCCTCCCGACCCCGGACCAGGGTGACGCTCGCTCCCTCTACTCTACACGGAAGCCAACCGGAACGTGTTAAAAAAACGCAAGTTCTGTGCCCAGGATCAGGCAAGCGCCACGGCGAGTCGTGCAGTCGCCTCGCGCAATCGGCCCACATCGGCGGTCAGAGCGAAGCGAATGTACCCTTCGCCTTCTGGTCCGAAGCCATTCCCGGGCGTGCCGACGATGCCGGTCCGCTCGATCAGCATCGAGACGAATCCGGCCGAGTCGTAGCCCGACGGCACCCGCGGCCAGACGTAAAACGTGGCGCGCGGCGCGTCGACCGTGAGGCCAGCGTGCTGCAGTCCGCGGATCAGCACGTCACGCCGCCGCTGATAGACCTTGCTGTTGCGGGCGCTGATTTCGTCGGCCAGCGAGAGCGCCGTGATGCCGGCCTCCTGCACCGCCTGAAATGCGCCGGAGTCGAGATTGGATTTGATCTTCCGCAAGGCATCGACGACGTCGGCGCGACCCACCGCGAAGGCGATGCGCCAGCCAGTCATGTTGAAGGTTTTGGAGAGGGAGTGGAACTCGACCCCGACGTCCTTGGCGCCGGGTACTTCGAGGAAGCTCGGGGGACGGTAGCCATCGAAGGAGATCTCGGAGTAGGTGTTGTCCTGGGCGACGACAATATTGTACCGCTGAGCGAAAGCGACCACGTCGCGGTAGAAGTCCAGGGGCGCGACCGCCCCGGTTGGGTTGTTCGGGTAGTTGATGAACATGAGGCGCGCGCGCGGTCGGATCGACTCGGGAA
Organism: Chloroflexota bacterium; assembly: GCA_035534795.1. Classification (GTDB taxonomy): domain Bacteria; phylum Chloroflexota; class UBA6077; order FW602-bin22; family CADDYW01; genus JAJPKB01. The sequence goes on along the minus strand of DATLRG010000553.1, from coordinate 29 downwards.
TCGCGTCGAGATCCGGCAGGAAAGCGTTC
>DATLRG010000552.1:0-5358 GCA_035534795.1 Chloroflexota bacterium | reverse complement strand
CACCAGCTATCTCCAAATTACCCCGGTGATCCTGCACTCGCCGGAGTGAAGTGTATCACGACGACGCTGACAGTGGGTCGAGGATGGGCACGGAGGGGCGGCGGCGTCCGGACGGTGGAAGCCGGCCGGCATTCTCTACTGTGGCCGGGTAGCTCGTCGTCACTCGGTCAGGCTGAACGCGCCCCACACCCGTGGCGGTCTTGCCCTCATCGCCCTGGCCGCGCGACACGATCAGCGTCAGGTTGGCGAGAGCCGCCGGATCCTGACGCGTCGCGGCGGCGTATTGAGACTGAAGGGCCCCTCGCTACCGCCCGCCCTATCCTGGCGGTCGATAGTCCGGGCGCAGCGTCTTTGCCTTCGCCAGGATCCTCACGAGGTCGTCGGCCGCGATCAGCTCGTGAGTCTCGAAGTGCTTGAAGGCGCCGCTGCTGGCGGCCGTCAGGGCTACCGCCGCGGCGGCTGCAGAGTCAGGAAGCTCGACAATCGAGAGGCCGTCGTATTCGCCGAACATCCAGTAGTACGATTCGAGCTTCCCACCGGCAGCTTCGGCGAGACGTTGCACCGGGGCGCGGCGATCCTCTGGCTTCTCGATGAAGCGGGCCAGGGCATCACTCGTCACCGAAAAGAAGACCACGAACTTCGCCATGATTGAAAACCTCCTTCGCTAGCGCTGAGTCAACCGTTCTCTCTGGCCAGCGGCATGACTGTAGCACCGACCGAGCGACCCGACATCTGTCGAAGTCCAGCAGCATTCAGGCGGTGCCCGCGGTCAGTTGGCTAACGACGAGTATAGGGCATGGGATTGGGTTGTCAATATGGTGTACTATCGGGGGTGTCTAGCCTGGATTCCGCTGGTCACGGGGCGACCGTCACGTCGCGCAGATCCCTCCGAGGAAGGTGGAACACTGGCCGGGCGGATTTGGGCGGGATAGGGCAACTGATTCTTGTTAGGCAACCTGCCTGATCTCGTTCTGGGGCAGCGGCGCATAAGACTTCTGGACGACCTCCTCGAACCGCGACAGCCGTAGCGGGAAGAGCTTCAGCGTCTCGGTGGGATCGAAGGCGAGATTCGCGGTATCGAGATACACGCCGTGCTCCATGCGGCGCCCCAGCGAACGATTGAAGAGGCGCACCAGCGTCGACAGCGCTTCGACCTTCCTCGCGGAGACGTACTTCTTCCTCGCGTCGCGACCCCATGCCTGCTCGACCATGCCGATCACCTGCTGCAACGTCAGGTTCTCCGGGCCGCCGACGTCGAGGATCTTGCCACGCGCCTCGGGTCGTTCCAGCGCAATGACCGCGAAGCGCGCCGCGTCCTCGACCGACACGAAGTTGATTGGATTCTCCCCACGTCCGACAATCGTTAGCTCGCTCTTCCGGGCGATCTGCTCGCCGATCGACGCCGCCCAGGATTCCATGAAGGCGGCCGGACGGAGAATCGTGTAGCTGAGCACGTTGTGGCGCACGTACTGCTCGACGCCGTATTTGATCCGGAGCAGGTCGACGGTGTGGTCCGGTCGCGCGCCGAGCGCCGAGACGAAGACGAAGTGCGTCACGCCGGTCACCCGGGCGAGATCGACCAGATAGCGATTTCCCACGTCGTCGACCAGGTGCGGATTGTTGCTGCCCTGCCCGGGATAGGCGTGCGCAGCGGCCAATACCTGGTCGACCCCGAGAAACGCTTGCCGCAACGAACCCGGCTGGCGCAGGTCGCCCACAACCACGTGGGCGCCGAGTCTGGCCAGGTCGTCGAGCTTCGCCGGATTCCGCGTCATCAGACGGACGGCTTTGCCAGCGGCCAGGAGCTGCTGCGCGACCGCACCGCCGAGCCAGCCGCTCGCGCCAACGATCAGGATCATCGTCGACCTCCCGCCGAAGAGTGCCGGAGTCAGGAGCCGAGACAAATGGGATAGAAGATAACGTGTATTGTCGAGCGTGTCTGCCTGACACCAGGTCTCCTAGAGTATATCCCCCCCGATGGGACCGTTACATAGTACCTTTTGGCCAAACTTTACAGCCGTGGACGGACGGGACTATGATCATGGCGTCAGTCACGATACAAGGTGTCGCTTGGACCTAGCCGGGCCGTTTCAGGTCTTCATCCTCTGGGCACACGCGATGGCCGCCGTTGCCTGGGTCGGGGGGAGTCTTTTTTACGTCGTCGCGCTGAACCCGGCGCTGGACGAAGTCGGCCGAACCCCGGAGCGGCTGTCACTCCTGGGAGCGGTCGGCAACGAGTTCCGCGACGTCGTTCGCCTTTGCATTCTCGTCTTCGTCGTCACCGGGGTGATCCTCGCCGTGACTCGCTTGAGCCAGCCGCGGATCTCTGCGAGCTACGTCGGGGTGTTGGCCGTGAAGGTAGTGTTGTCGCTCTGGATGTTCTGGCTCGCCGGCCGGATCGGCAAGCGGCCGGCCCGGTCCGGGGCGGGACCGGTCGGGAAGCTGCACACGATCTGGTGGCTGCGTCCGGAGTACTTGATTCTCTGGCTCGGCACGATCGTCTATCTGCTCTCAGTCGTGCTGCGCGTCCTCTTCGAGCAGACGCTCAGCTTGGTACCGTGATCCAGGAGCACGCTCATGAACGTCGGAACGTCCCTCATCGCCACGATCGTCAGCCTGGCGTTCGCGCTGGTCGTGTACCGGCAGTACGTCAGCCGCCTCCGACCTTATCAGCTCGTCTGGAGCATGGCCCTGCTCATCTTCGCGTTAGGCACCTTTTGCCAGTTCGTTGCCGAGCAGCACGGCTGGAGTGAGTCGATCTACCGCGTCTGGTACTACACCGGCGCGATGCTCGCCGCCGCGTATTTCGGCCAGGGCACCGTCTACCTGATCGCGCCGCGGCCGCTGGCGCACGGCTCGATGGCGGTCCTGGTCGCGCTCTCCCTGGAAGGCCTGGGTCTCGCCATGACCGTGCCGGTCAGCATGACCAGCGCGCTGGACCACGGCGCGATCACCGGCAACGGGTTTCCGCTCTTCATGCTTTTTTTCCTGATTCCGCTGAACACCTATGGGACCGTCGCGCTCGTCGGCGGAGCGCTCTGGAGCGTCGTCAAGCTCTGGCCAAAGCCCCCGCTGCGCCGCCGTGCCGTCGGTACACTGCTGATCGCTGTCGGCGGCATCGTCGTCGCGCTGGGTGGCACCGCGGACCGCCTGGGAGTTCCGGGCCTGCTCTACCTGACCGAGCTCCTCGGCGTCGTGATTATCTTCGTGGGCTATCTGCAGACTGTCGTGCAAAGCCACGCCGCGCCGGCGAGCGTTCCGACGACGCAAATCGGTGGCGAGCCAGCGCAGTCCACGTCGGTGCGCCCGTGACCCGCGCTCCGGTCGCCTTCTGCCCAACCTGTGGACACGTCGTCGGCCCGGAGGACCGATTCTGTCCAAGCTGCGGCGCGGCGCAGGCGGTCACCTGCCCGACCTGCGGTGCCGTCGCCGTGGGGACGCCGCGGTCGTGTCGGGAGTGTGGCGGGCCGTTGCCACTGCCGCGGCCGGTGCTCGACGCGCGGGAGCGGCCGGCAAGCCGAGAGCTCTGGCAGCGACGGGGCTTCCGCCTCCTGATCGGCGCTGCTGCCTGCTTGCTGATCGTGTTCGCGGCCGTAGCCTGGATCTACTTCACGTCGCCGGACCGGCAGCAAGACCAGCCAGTGGCGCGGATTTCGGCACAACCCCCGCTCACTCTCGCCGTTCGCCCCGCGGCGACACCGCTCGCGTTGATCGCGACGCCCAGCGGGCTACTGGTGAGCGACGACCTCGGCAGCTCGTGGCAGCGACTTTTGATTCAGGGCGGGGTGAAGGCCATCGGCGTCGGCCAGACCGACCAGTCGCCAATTTACCTCGCCGGTACCCACCTCTGGCGTGGGGATCTGAGCGGTTTCCAGGAGATCGCGACGGACCTTCCCGTTCAGGCGGTCCAGGCCATGGCAGTCGATCCGGCCGATCCGAATCGCGTCTACGCGGTCGTCTCCGGGCGCGGGTTCTTCCGCAGCGATGACGCCGGCCAGCAGTGGGTCGCGCTGGGACCGGACGTGCCCACGGACGTCACGGCGCTGGCGGTGATGGGCGGCGCGCAGCCGCTGTTCTTCGTCGCGACCAGCCAGCACGGCGTCTTCGGGAGTGCCGACGGGCGTTCCTGGAGTAACGCCAACGGCTTCGTCAACGGCGCGCTTCCAACGCAGGCGATCGTGGCGTTGGTGTACGATCCGCACAGCGGCGATCGCTACGAGCCGCCATCGGGCGGAACGCTGTCCGGCGCGCTGTACGCTGGCACCGACCTCGGCCTGTTCAAGAGCATCGACGCCGGCCAGAGCTGGAGCCCGCTGCCCTTCAAGTACCCCGTCGCCGCGCTCGGCCTGACCACCAGCGGCAACCGGACCATGCTGGCGGTGGACGTGAACGGCAACGTCTACCGCAGCCAGGATGGCGGGGTGAGCTGGCGATGACCGGTGGCGCTGATCGGCCGGCTATTGACAGGTAGAACTGGGCGAAGAGCAGTCGGAACATCCGCTCGGGGTGCTCGCCGAGACGACCGATCTCGTCGTGGTAGCGTTCGGCGACGAGAGGAAGGATGAATGAGAAGTCGAGGCATTCGTCGAATTGCCGCAACGGATGATCGGCCGGGACGAAGCGGCCATAGAGAGAACGGCTGGGCTGATCGAGGGCAAGCGGTTCGAGACGGGGCATGGTTTAGAAATTATCTCAAAACAGGTGTTTGAGCGCCCGCAGGGCGCTCAAACACCTGTTTTGAGATAATTTCTAAATCCTTCGCGGGAGGAGAACAGGGACGCCTGCCATAAGGCGAGCTAGCCGCCGGAGCGCGGCCGCTGGCACACGAGTTTACCACCAATCGTTTCGACCGGCACATCGCTCATCCGGGTGATCCGCACCTTCAGCGCGACATCCCGTGGAACGGGCGCGTAGCTATCCTGTCCGTACGGCCCGCAATAGATAGTCCGCCCGCTCCCGTCTTCCGCGCGATAAGTCGGCGCCTCGCCGAAGATCCACGTTACCTGCTTGGTGTCGGCTGGCCCGAGATCCGCAACTTTGATATTGAACGAATAGCGTGGGTCGGTGTCGACGAGATTCTGCCACACGCCGACGCGTGTACCGGTCTCGTTGTCCAAAACGACGGTCAATGGGGCCGGGTCGCCAAGGTGGAGCGGATTGGCGTCCATGATGATGGCGACGGCGGCTACCCCAGCCAGTACCAGCCCGACGGCGCATCCTAGAACGTCGGTCAAGTAGTCACAACATATCATGTACCTATGGTGTTTCTGACGAATTTGGCGGGCAAATCACCCAATCGGGCCACTTGATTCGCTTCGGCCGAGGCCGAATTTCGGCGATTTTGGAATACTTGACCGA
>DATLRG010000551.1:0-3262 GCA_035534795.1 Chloroflexota bacterium | reverse complement strand
GGTGGGCCACCCTGCCAGCCACCTCATCCATTATTATTCCCCCCCTTGACGCTCCACCAGGCAGGTGGGCGTGGGCACGTCGGCGACGGTGCCCAGCGACGTGAGCTGACCGGTCTCGCGATCGACTCGGAAGGCGACGATGCTGTCGCTGTCCTGATTCGCCGCGAGCAGCAGGGTCCCGGTGGGGTCGAGCGTAAAGTTTCGCGGCGTGCGCCCCCGGGTGGACTGATGTCCGAGGGAGCTGAGCCGGCCGGTCTCCTCGTCGACGGCGAAGATCGCCAGGCTATCGTGGCCGCGGTTCGAGCCGTAGACGTAGCGCCCGGAGGGATGGACGTGGACGTCGGCGCATGCGTTCGGTCCGCTGAAGCCGTCGGGCAGCGTCGAGACCGTCTGCACCTCGCGCAGCGTCCCAGCCGCGGCATCGTAGGCGAAGGCCGTCAGCGACGATCCTTGCTCGTCGATCACGTAGACGAAGTGACCACCGGGGTGGAACGCCAGGTGGCGCGGCCCCGACCCCCGCCGCGTCTCGGCCCACGGTTGGTCAGCATTGGACGTCAGCGTGCCCCGCGCCGGGTCGAAGCGATAGATGAACACCTTGTCGAGCCCCTGGTTGCAGACGAGCGCGACGCGGTTGGCGGGATCCAGGTTGATCGAGTGCGCGTGGGGCCGATCTTGATGCACCGGATCGACGCCCGCGCCGCTGTAGTAGACGGCGTCGGTGGCCGGGCCCAGTCGCCCGTCGCCCTGGATCGGCAGGACGGCGACGCTCCCACCGTGGTAGCTCGCGACCAGAACGTAGCGCCCGGTCGCATCGACGCACACGTGGCAGGGACCGGCACCGTGCGCGGCCTGGCGATTGAGCAAGGTCAAGCCGCCGGTGGCGGGATCGACGGAGAAGGCGCTGACCGCTCCACCGGGATGCCCGTCGATCTCGGGTACCGCGTTCACGGCGTAGAGGTGGCGCTGATCCGGGGCCAGCGTGAGGAACGAGGGATTAGCGACCTCGGGCATGGTCTGCACGTGCGTCAGAGCGCCCGAGGCTGGGTCCAGCCGGAAGACGTAGATGCCTTCGGCCCGGCCCCGCCCGTGGGGCGCGTGCTGAGTGAAGGTCCCGACGTACAGAAAGCTTGGCGCGCTGGTCTGGCCTGCCATGACCCCTCCCGCTTGATCCGCGGCTTTCGATGGCCCCTGGACCTGGCCTGCGCGGGCTACGCCGGTCGATCAGCCGCGGCCATGCTGTGCCCCATCTTATCACTGGAGGACATCGAAGATGAAGGGGGGAACTACGAATCATGAAGCATCCCGAACTTTGGGCGGAGCATTCGGGTGACGTTTACCACAGAGGCACAGAGACGACACGGAGATGACAGTTGTCAGAAATCAGGGTCGCCTCCTCGGATCACGCACCGGACAAAGCCCGTGGGCTGCCCAATCCACCGCTGTGAGCGAATTTCTCAGGCGATGGTCGGTTGTTGAGCTTCCTGGACGCCGATTTGGCGGTAACCCGGGTACAACGCCGCGATGGCGAAGATGAATAACCCACAGACCGCACCGCATCCCAGCAGCGTGAGCGACGTGCCAATCGCATCCGCGATGGCGCTGATCGGCAAGACGGTCATTGGACGAATCGACTGGGCCATCATATAAACACCCATGACCCGGCCGTACATCCCTGCTTCGGTGTTCAGCATGACCAGCGTGCCGTTGAGCGCCATGTAGGCGTCGCTGCTCATGCCAGTCACGAAGAGACACGGGATCGCGGGCAGGAGCATGCCGCGCCACGCGAAGAACCCGAACGCCACCAGCCCCACGCCGAAGACGATCCCCAGGATTTGCTGCAAGAATGCCTTGCGCGGATAATTGGCGAAGTAGGCAACGCCAAGAGTGCCGAAGAGCGAGCCGATACCGCCTACGCTCAAGAGGACCCCGAGTCCGACGGAGCCGATATTGAGATCGTGCAGCGCAACAACCGGCATCAGACTGATGTAGGGCAAGCCGATCGCCAGGGGAACGAAGCCCAGACCCATGAGCGCGAGGAGCTGGGGACGCTCGAAGATGTAGGTGAAGCCATCCTTGATGCTGCGTCCCACGCCGCGTCGCGCTCCCTCGGCGCGCCCCGGGTTGCGGACGCGGTAGACGGACCACCAGACCCAGATGTAACAGATGGCGATGATGTAGAAGATACCCGGCACGTCGACGAAGGGGACGGCAATCAGAATCCCGGCGAGCGCCGGACCCAGCACGCGGGTCATGTTCATGCCGGCGTTGTTCAACGCCAGGGCGTTCGCCAGCTTGTCTCCCTTTCCCACGACCGCGGGCAGGTACGCCTGGCGGGCAGGCATGTTGAAGGAAAAGGCCGTGCCCTGGAAAAAGCCGGCGACGATCAGCCAGTCGATCGTCATGAGGTGAAAGCTCAGCAAGAGGGCCTGAAAGAGCGCGATCAGGCCGAGGGCGGCCTGGGTGTAGAGCAGGACGGAGCGTTTGGTGCAGCGATCGGCCAGAACCCCGCCGACCGGCGACAGGACAATCCGCGGCAACCCCATCGCCAGCGTGACGAGCCCGAGGGCCAGAGCGTTACCGGTCAGCTCGTAGGCGAGATAGCCGCGAGCGACCTGCTGCATCTGCATCGCGAACCAGGAACCCATAAAGCCAAACCAGAGGATGCGAAAATCTGACTCGCCCAGCGATTCGAACGTCCGCTGGCCGATGGCCTGCAAACGCGCGGCGAGACTCTTGGACTGTGCATCTTCAGGTTGGATCGGTTGCTGCCCCGGGCCTGGCTCACGTAACTGCATCGGATGTGTTCCCCACTCAAGAATTAACGTCGAGGAGATTTTGCCGGGAGTGACTTCGACGGCCAAATACTTTGGTGCGCTAACCAATGGTAGCACCTGCGGGGCAGACACACAATAGGTTGGTCCAGGGAGAAAAGGACATCGGGGCGCTTGATTTGCCGCGCAAATCAAGCACAGCTAGGCCCGGGAAAACTTCGGGCATCTGGTCAACCTTATCGACGAGCTGCGCGACTGACAGGCGGAGCTGCTCAGTCTCCACCAGAATCTCGACAGCGCCTACCATCGCCTGGAGTAGGTGAGCCGCGAGCTCGAGGAACAGCGCCGGCCCGCCAGGCCAAGGCGCAGTTCGCCGCCATCTTCCAGGACAAGGGCCTCTATCTGCGCACGGAAGTCGGAGCGGTGCCGTCGGTCTACGTCGATCGGACGCGCGTGCGGGAGGTCCTGGTGAATCTGATGGTGAACGCCGC
>DATLRG010000550.1:0-7666 GCA_035534795.1 Chloroflexota bacterium | reverse complement strand
CCCCCCGGCATCCCCCCCCGGACAGAGCACCCTGGCTGGACGATAGCTCCGTGTGGAGGGGATAGTCATGGGTCAGCAAGTTTCGATGGGCGCGATGCTCAAGTGCAGCTTCGGAGTGGCACCAAGCTCGCTGATCGTACTGCCGCAGAACCGGACCATGGTCGGGGGGCCACCCGCGGCGAACATCATGGACAACAAGCCGATCGTGAACATTCCACCCTTTGGCATGTGTAGCTGTCCGGCGAATCCTACCGTGGCCGCGGCCACCACCGCGGCCCTTGGCGTGTTGACTCCCATGCCGTGCGTTCCCGTCACTCCCGCTCCGTGGGTACCGGGCTCGCCTACCGTGCTGATCGGCAACGTGCCAGCCCTGAACAATTCATCGCAGTTGATCTGTACGTGGGGCGGGATCATCCAGGTGACGGCGCCGGGGCAGATGACCACGACGATTCCGTGATGAACGGAGACCTTCCACGACTGGACCTACGCGGATCGTAGAATGTCTGCAGATGCCGATCGAGGTGCGATTCGATGGCAATGACGCGCACGGGTAATCGCATCGGCTCCGATAGTATTGCTACGCCTCTACCGGCCGTGACAATACTCCGTGGATAGACGAACGCTTGAGAATCCGAGCGCTCTGCTAGCTGCTGCTCCGCGGCGCGCCCCATCGCCATCTCACCCGGCGACGTCCGCTCCCGCGGCTCCACGCGCGCCAAAGCTCTCCGGCGTCACCGCGCGCGCTCCCAGCTCGACCAGATGCCGGTTCGCCGCGCTGGCGAGCGTGAGCGACGGCTTGCCTTGCGCGACGACCTCGCGGCAGAGTTGTTCCAGCCGTCCGCCCGGCGTCGCGTAGGCGACGAGGACCTCGTCGGCCAGCGCGATGACGAACCGGTTGCGGTCCTTCGCGAGGCGCGCCGTGACGCGCCGTTGCTCGGGCGCGAACGGCGAGAGCACGAGCAGGCGCACCTCGCTCAGGGGCGTCCGCCAGGCGCCTGGCAGCCGCATTCCATCAATCGACCGAGCCGGACAGACGACCACCGGCTGCCGCCCGCGCAGCAGCAGGTCGAGACACTCCCGCTCCATCGGCGCGTGGAACCCGCCGACGACGGTCAGCCCGGCCGAGCGCAGTGCCAGCGCGAGGTCGTAGGTCTGGAGGATGATCTCGCCGGGACAGCGGACCGAGCAGAAGAGCGCGAGGCGCCGACCGCCCAGCGCGGCCGTTTCGCCGACGGCGTAGACACCGGGAAAGCCACCAACGGCGAGGAATCGCCTGGCGGCGTCTGGCAGGAACGAGGAGTCCCGCGGCAGCTCGGCCGGACGGGCACCCGTGGCGAGTCCGCTCACCCGCGCCACTCCTGGCGATCGGGGTCCGCCGCCGCGCTCAATCGTCGTCCGATCTGTCATGCCCCATTCGATACTTGATGTCGTAGTTGATGATGAAGTCCAGCTCTTCGTCGGTGAAGCCGTAGTGCCTGGCGAGGACGCGATCGATTTCGTCGATAATCGGCTTGGAGCGGGAGACGGCGAACGCGTCGTATCCGATGGTGTATCCGTCCGAAGTTCGAATTGTGGACCGGTGAGCGTTCGCACGCAGGTCTGCCATTAGCTTGGTCCCAAGCTTCGCAAGCTCCGGATCGCGCAATGTGCCTGCAGCCAGGCGAAAGTTCTGGACGGTACTGTCGTTCAGGTGGAAGCAGTCACCGTACGCCACGAAGTAGCTGTAGAAAAGGCTGCTGTTCAGGACGGCCGCAACGAGCTGCGCGGTGCCACCGTCCGGGCAGTAAAAGTATCGCCCGTGGCGCGGCGCGCTCACCGCTCCGTTCCTCTCGAAATAGGGCAAGCCAGCGACGGCCTTTGTCCAGTACTGGACCGACTCCTGGTAGAAAACGAAATGTTCCGTCCTAGACGGAGCCCGCATCGACCCGGCCGGCTGACCCGGAATACCCGCGACGCGGGAGAGCACGGCCCGGTGTAAGGGACTGCCGTACTTGGCGAAGACATCTGGATAGTTTGGATCGGCGCATACCTCGACAAATGCAACTGTGTTGAACAGAAATTCGCGATAGACGGTAGCCCACCTGAGATATGGCGCTGTCAAGCGCAATTCTCGTCCTGCCCGCCGCCCGCGGGAGAGGACTATGACACTGCGGCAGTGCTCGAGCCCGTCGAAGAGGCGCGCGGGCCGGTCGTCGCAAGGAATCAACGCGAGGAGTGAGCTGCGGTCGCGGAGCAAGTCGCGGAGCGGCGCCATCCTCGGCGAGCTCACAATTGGGAGCTGCACGATGAAGGAGAAGGAACCGTCCGGCGATCTGAGGCTCAAGGCACGCTCGGAGCAAAGCGCGAGCAGGTTACCGCAGGACTCACATTTGTAACCACGGACAGAATAGACACGACGAACGGATGAATACTCGATCCAAGGCGGGTTGCCCACAATCACATCGAACCCGCCGCGCCGTACGATCCCGTAGAACTCCGCAAACCAGTGGAACGGCTGGTGGCTCTTCCGCCAGGTCTCGAACGCGAGTGCGCTGGGGTCGACGCCGTACTGGCCCGCGAGGAGGCGGTCCAGCTCGTCCGCCAGGTCGCCGAGATGGCGGCGAAGGTCGGCCTTGGCCGAGGCAAACGCGCCGGCCTTCGCGTCGCGCTCGGTCTGCATTCGGTGGAACTGCTGGAAGGCGCGATCGGCAATCTCCGCGCGCTCCTCGATCTTTTTTAGCGCCGCGGCGTCCTCGCCGAACAGCAGCTTGCCCTGCCCGCCCGGCGCGATCGACAGCGCCTGCTTCACGTCCTCGATCGAGGCGAAGCCGACGAGCGTGTTCCCCGCGCGCACGTTGAAGTCGACGTCCGGCAGCGGCTCCAGGTCGTCGACGCGCTCGATCTGCGCCGCCAGCTTGAGGAACAGCCGCAGCTTGCAGAACTCGACCGCTTCTTCCATGATGTCCACGCCGTAGAGGTTGTCGACGACGATCGACTTGAGGATGAAGTAGCGCCGGTTCGGGTGCGCCGCCACCCGATCGAGGACTTTCCGGAAGTCCGAGAACTTTTCGGGGCGGTGCTTCGCGCCGGAGCGGTCGAGGTCGTCGAGGAACCCTTGCATGCGTTCGAGGCAGGCCTCGTAGAGCGGCTCCAGCACGTTGAGCGCCGCGAAGAGGAACGCGCCGGAGCCGCAGGTCGGGTCCAGCACCGAGACGCTCTCGATCGCGTGGTAGAAGGCGCGCAGCAACTCCGGTCCCTCGCAGCTCTCGATCGCATCCTGGGCGAGCTGGCGGATGTCCAGGTTGTAAGTGATCAGGCCGTCGATTTCGTGTACCTGCCCATCGCGGAGCTTCGCTCGGACCTCCTCGCAGCGCTGGCGGCGGGCGACGTGCTCGCGCCAGGTTTCCGTCGGAAGCGCGAACGCAGCGGCAGCGGGGCGGTTCCAGCCATCACGCCTCGATACCTCGGTCAGACCGGCCGCGACGGCCTCGGGCAGGGGGACGTCGACACCCTTACGAACAGGCTCGTACACGTAGCGGTCCGGGTCGTCCTGCAGCAGCCGCCAGAGCGCGCTCGCTGGCTCGAACGCGATCTTGCAGTCGCGGCGCGCCGCGTCGAAGAGGTAGGGGATAACCGTGTTCTTGGCGATGTACTCGGTGATGTCTTCCCTGGTGTAGTAGGCGCCCATCTGCTTCTGGTTGACGTACTTCTCGAAGATGTAGCCGAGGACGTCCGGGTTGATCTCGTCGTCCTTCCGCAGCGGGCGGTCGTCCAGGTTCCAGGTGTAGGCGTCGAAGAAGTCGAACAGGCGCGCGAAGGCCGCGTCGGGAATCTCGATTCCGGGATAGCTCCGCTCGAGCTGGTGTACGTCGAAGAGGCCGCCGTTGAGATACGGCACCCTGCCGAGCAGCGCGTCCAGCTCGGGTGTCGATCCGGACTGGCCGAGGCCCTCGTGGAAGAGGCGCAGCAGGAAGTGACGGTAGAACGTCAGGAACTGGTCCTGCTGCTGGCGCGCCTGGATCGCGCGCAGGCGATTGCGCAGGTAATCCACGTCGCCGTCGAGGAAGCCCTTCTTCTGAATGAAGTAAACGAACATCAGTCGGTTGAGCGTCAGCGAGGCGTACCACTCGCGGTCCGCCACGCCCTCGATTCCCCGAACGAACCCCAGGAAAGCGCCGTGCTCCTCCTTGAACCGATCGTAGAAGCGCCTGGTCACGCGGTCGACGTCGAACGCCCGGCTCACCTTCGCCGCCGTGTCCAGGACCGTGGCTGTCTCCTCCTCGGTCAGGTCGAAGTACAGCGCTTGCAGCCGTTGCGCCAGCGCCTCGCCGGACTGCCCCCGGTGGAACGTGTACTCCCGGCAGGCGAGTGGGCGCCCCGGCTCGCGCCGGACCCACTGCCAGATCTGGGTCGTCTGCGCGGCGTCGCCGTACACGATCAGGTGCTCGTGGGCCTCCTGCCGGGCGCGCTTGTCAATAGCGCGACGCGCGGTCGAGTCGGGTACCCCGCCTTCCCGACTGGGATCGCATTGAAAGACGACGAGTCCCTTCTTCTCCACCAGCGCTCGCACTGTGTACGTCGCGCCGCTCAGAGCGACGTCGACCGGCCGGGCGGAGTGGTGGTCCCAGCCGAGCTCCTCGACGAAGAGACGCCGGAGGTCAAAGCTGGCGATGCACTGGCGCAGGCGGGCGAGATCGGCGGGCATCTCTCAGCCCCCCGTTCCCGGCTGAAAGAGACCGAGCGAGCAGATAATCCGCGGCTCCCGCTCCGGCGCGGCCTCCTCGACGGCGCAGAGCCGGTCCTCCTCGCGCAGCGCGATCACCACACTGGCCAGGTCCTCGTCGCGAGCGCCGGTCTTGAGCTGCCGATTGAGCGTATCCGTTGCCTGGGAACGGAGCGCGTAGCGGTAGACGTCGTCCAGCGCGCGGTCGAGCCGGGGATCGAGCAGGGTTGGCGCGTTCTTCTGGAGGTCATCGCGGTAGCGCTTGAGCCGCTCGTAGACCTTGAAGCGCGCGCCCGACGGCCGGCCGAGCTGCCCACCGACGCGCTTCTCCTCGACGGCAATTGCCTCGACGCCGGCCCGCACCAGGTCGTGATGCTTCGGACTCCGGCGAATCGCCGGCGTGTCCGGCGAGCAGGCGGCAGCCCGCAGGATCTCGAGCTGCGACTGGGTCACGCTGACGCCCGCTTCGTCGATCCACGCCAGGGCGTCGTTCTCGGCAGACGTGCGCGTGTAGACCAGGACTCCCGCCGGCTCGGCCGCGGTCGGCTGGTGGGCGCGCGTCGAGTAGACCACGCTGGGCAGGTTGGCGATTGTCGTTTGGAGCGACGGGTCGCGGTCGATCGCGTTCTTCCAGATCTGGTAAGCGTACGATGCCAGGTCGACCTCGTCGTCGGCCTCGCCGTCGAGGATACCGGCCTTCTCGTTGTAAATGTCGAGAATCGGCTGGTCGTCGGTCTCGTCCTCGAAGAACGCCTCGTCGGTCCCGACGACCTCCTGGTTCTCGCGCAGGCGCTGGCGAACGCGACCGCGCAAGCGAATGATCCGCTCGACGCCGTCGGCCGGTAGGAAGGAGTGGCAAAGGATCCGGTCCGCGGACTGGCCGATCCGGTCGACGCGGCCGGCCCGCTGGATCAGGCGAATGTTCGCCCAGGGCAGGTCGTAATTCACGATCACCGCGCCGTCCTGGAGGTTCTGGCCCTCGCTCAGGACGTCGGTGGCGACCAGCACCCGCAGCTCGCTACTCGCTGGAACGAGGTCGCGCTTGCCATTGCTGACCGGGCTGAAGCGCCAGGCCAGGTCCGTCGGATCAGCCGACTCGCCGGTCACGACCCCCAGCGCGCTGACGCCACGGCGACCGAGCTCTCTGCCGAGGTAACGCGCGGTGTCGGCGAACTGGGTGAAGACGAGCACTTTCTGGTCGGGGTAGGCGTCCGTTAGCAGCCGCACCAGCGCCGCGACCTTGGCGTCGGCGGCCGAGTCCCACGTCCCGCAGACATTCAGAACGCCGAGCAGCGCGCGCGCGTCGCTCAGCAGGTCGCTGGACAACGCGTCGACGAACAGCGACGGGCGAATCCACTTGAATCGGCGGCGCAGGCTGCCGGCCATCTGAGCGTAGACCCGGGCGGCCCGCACTCGGTACTCGTCTTCGGTTCGCAGGAACGCTGCGTCGTCCTTCGTTTCGGGCTGCCCGTCCGCGGCTTCCTCGGGAGGCTCGTACAGACCGGCCTCCGTGTCGTCGTCCGAGGCGTCGGGGTCGAGCAGGTCCGCGGTCAGCGCGCCGAGGGGAAGATCCAACCCCTGTTCGATCGCGTGGAGGACGACGAAGTTGCGCAGCGCGTGCCGCTCGACCGATTGGAGAAAAGCCGGGCCGCCGCTCTCGAGCCGCTTGAACAGGTTCGTGCGACAGAATCCCACCAGGCGCTTGCCCGCGCGGGAGAGGCCCGCGATCACCTGCGCCTCGGCGGTCCCTGGCGGTGGCGCCGGCTGCCGCGCGAGGTAATTGCCGAGGCCGTAGCGGGGCAGCCGAAGGCGCTCGATCGTCCCGACCACGAAGTCCGAATAGAGCCGCGCGTACGGGTCGCTCGGGTCGAGGTCGTCGATCGTGAACTTCACCGTTCGCGGGACGCGCGTCGGGAAGTAGGAACGCGCGCCGTTCGGGAACGTCAGGTAGGTGCGTCCCGAGGAAGGATCCCTCTGCGCGTAGTTCGCCTGGATGAACGTCCGCGTTCGCCGCACCATGTACAGGCGCATCAGCTCCCGCCAGTCGTCGGCGAACTCGCTGTGCTCGAACGCCGCGAGCGATCGCACCGCGCACTGGTGCTCGCGAACGAACGCCGTCTCGCCGACCTCCCGCAGCTTCCGCTCGGGCCGGATGCCGAGCTCGGCGTCGTCGGGAACGAACAGGCGAAGCTGCGCCGAGAGATCGAGGTAGGACTTGTTGTACGGGGTCGCGGACAGCAAGATGCAGCGGCTGTCGTTCGCCGTGACATACTCCTGGATGGCTCGGAATCGCTGTCCCTCGCGGTTGCGCAGGTTGTGGCTCTCGTCGATCAGCACGACGCGGTACCGGCGAAGATTCGGCAGCGCGGAGAGCACCTGACTGAGCGGCAGCACCCTGGCGATCAGTCGATACTGGTCGACGTAGTCCTGCCACATGCGAACGAGATTCTTCGGACAAATGATCAGCGTCTCGGTCCCCTGATCGTCCTGGAGGATGCGCGCGACCGCGGTCGCGACGATGGTCTTGCCGAGGCCGACCACGTCCCCGATCAGCACGCCGCCGCGCCGGTTGACGTGGTGCGCCGAGATCTTGACTGCTGCCGTCTGAAAATCGAATAGCCGGTCCTGGAGGTCACGTGGCACGCGAAACTCGCTCAGCCCCGCCCGCGCGTCCTGCGAAAGGTGATAGGCCATCTTCAGGTAAATCAGGTAAGGCGCGAGCACCTTTTCGCGCGCCCAGCTCGATTCGAGGATTTCGGCGAGCTCGTCGGAGATGTCGAGGCACCAGCGGTCGTTCCAGCGCTCGCCGAACCACGCGGCGAGCTTGTGGCAAGCGTCCTGGTCGAGCACGTCCACGTTCAGCTCGCCCTGCCGGGCGAGCCCGGCGAGCGTCAGGTTGCTGCTGCCAAGGAAGCCGGTCGTGGGATTGTTCGGATCGGTGCGGTGGACGAGGTACAGCTTGGC
>DATLRG010000549.1:0-3674 GCA_035534795.1 Chloroflexota bacterium | reverse complement strand
CACGTCCCGCCTGACCGAACACTAATGCTATACTTATGTAGCTGGGACGCGCCGACGCGGGTGCGTCCCTTTTGGTGTTTACCACCGTGAATAGGAGCGCGATGAATCTTTCCGGGCTACTGGACGTGATGACCGGTCGGCGGGCGTACGAGCGTCTGGTACGAGGCCTTTCCACGGCTCCCGTGAGCCGGCCAGCCGTGGTGGCGACGTCGCTGCTGGAGCCGGCCAAGCCGCTGGTCCTGGCGTGCCTCCAGCGCGACGCCGAGAGGCCGATGGTGGTCGTGGTCGCGACCGAGCACCGCGCCCGCGATCTCGTCCAGCAGATTCAGGCCTGGGCGACGCACCCCGAGCGCGTCGAGCTTCTGCCTGCGCCTGAGCCGCTCTTTTACGAGCGCCTCCCGTCGCACCCGAACACCAGTCAGGCGCGCCTGCGGGCGCTGCGGCTGCTCGCGTCGGGCGATCCGCGAGCCGTCGTCGTCGCGTCGGTGCGGGCTCTGATGCGCGCCGTGATGGCCCCGGAGCAGTTCAAGGCGCTCAGCACGGCGATTCGCGCCAACGATCGGCTGCGCCCCGATGACTTTGTTGGTCGCTTGCTAAACCTGGGCTACAGCAGCGAGCCGCTCGTCGAGTATCCGTCCACCTTCAGCCGCCGCGGCGGTATCGTCGACGTTTTTCCGGTCGACGCCGACGTTCCCGTGCGTATCGAATTCTTCGGCGACGACGTGGACACGATCCGCCAGTTCGACCCCTCGACGCAACGGTCCCGCCGGCAGGTCGACGAGCTTCTACTCTCACCCTCGCGCGAGATCCCGTTGGCGACGGCCGCGGCGCGGGATGACCTCCGCGCCGTCGATTGCGCGAACCTGGGCGAGTCGGCCCGCGCGCAGTGGGAGCGCGATCTCGACCGGCTGGCCGATGGCGTGGCCTTCGACGGATTGGAGTTTTACGCACCGTACCTTGGCACCGAGAGTGTGATCGAGTACCTGGCGCGGGACGGGTTGGTCGTCGTCGACGAGCCGAGTACGGTCGCGACGGCGGCCGCGGACTTGATCGAACAGGCCGAAACGCTCCGCGCCGAGCTGGTCGAGCGCGGCGAGCTGCCGGCCGGCTTCCGCCGGGCCTACCTGGACTGGCCAGCGCTGGAGTCCCGACTGAGCGGGTTGTCACGCCTGAGCTGGACCTGGCAGGATGGCGGCGTCGACGGCGCCGCGGTGACGTCGGATCACCCGGGCCGTCTGACCGACGTTCATCCGGTGCCGAGCTACGCCGGCCAGCTTCGGGCGGCGCTCGCCGACCGTGAGACCTGGCGGCAGCAGCGCGTGACGACGCTACTGGTGAGCCAGCAGTCGGGGCGGCTCGCCGAGCTGTTGGGCGATCAGGGTGTGCCCGCCGCGGTGCTGAACGACGTGCCCGAGGCGCCGGAGCCAGGAGCGTTGCTCCTGGTCCACGGCGCACTGGCAGAAGGCTTTTTGATCGCCGCGGGGCAGTCGGGCGGACTGGCCGTGCTGACCGATCGCGAGCTCTTCGGCTGGACCAAGCCGGCGCGCGCCGCCCCGACGCGTCGCCCCAGCCGCGACGCGTTCCTGAGCGATCTCACCCCGGGCGACTACGTCGTCCACATCGATCACGGCGTCGGCCGGTTCGTCCAGATGATCCGCATGGCCGGCTCGGCCGGCGGCGATGGCGCCGGCCAGGGCGAGCGCGAGTACCTCGTGCTGGAGTACGCGGCGGGCGACCGGCTCTACGTGCCGTCGGACCAGACCGATCGGGTGAGCCGCTACGTCGGGGTCGGCGACCACACGCCGACCCTCCACCGCCTGGGGACCGCCGATTGGGCCCGCGCGCGGTCGCGGGTCAAAGCCGCGGTCCGCGAGCTGGCCGGCGAGCTGCTGCGGCTGTACGCCGCGCGCCAGGTGAAAGATGGCAATGCCTTCGGCGCGGATACCGTCTGGCAGTCCGAAATGGAAGACGCGTTTCCCTACGTCGAGACGCCGGACCAGCTTCGAGCGATCGTCGACGTGAAGGCCGACATGGAGCAACCGCGACCGATGGACCGCCTGCTGTGCGGCGACGTCGGCTACGGGAAAACCGAGGTGGCGCTGCGCGCCGCGTTCAAGGCGGTCGACAACGGGCGGCAGGTCGCACTGCTGGTCCCGACGACGGTCCTCGCGCAGCAGCACTTCAACACGTTCCGCGAGCGACTGCAGGCGTTTCCGGTCAAGGTCGAGATGCTGTCGCGCTTTCGCTCGGAGAAGGAGCAGAAGCAGGTCGTTGCAGGGCTGGCGGCCGGGCAGGTCGACATCTGCATCGGCACGCACCGGCTGCTCCAGAAGGACGTTGCCTTCAAGAACCTGGGGCTGGTGATCATCGACGAGGAGCAGCGGTTCGGCGTGCTGCACAAAGAGCATCTGAAGAAGCTGCGCACCGAAGTCGACGTGCTCACGCTCTCGGCAACGCCGATTCCGCGCACCTTGCACATGGCACTGGTCGGCGTGCGCGACCTGAGCGTGATGGAGACGTCGCCGGAAGACCGCCTGCCGATTCGGACAACCGTGACCCACTACGACGACGCGCTGATACGCGAAGTGATTCTTCGCGAGATCGATCGTGGTGGGCAGATTTACTTCGTCCACAACCGCGTGCAGACGATCTACCAGATGGTGCATCATCTTGGCGAGCTGATTCCGCAGGCCAGCATCGCCGTCGGCCACGGCCAGATGCCCGAGGAGCAGCTCGAAAAGGTGATGCTCGACTTCGCGGCCGGGCGTTACGACGTGCTGGTCTGCAGTACCATCATCGAGTCGGGTCTGGACATCCCGAACGTCAATACCATCGTCGTCAACCAGGCCGACCACTTCGGGCTGGCGCAGCTGTATCAGCTTCGCGGGCGCGTGGGCCGCGGTGCGAACCGCGCCTACGCCTACTTCGTCACGCCGAAGCAGCATCAGATGACCGACGTAGCCGAGAAACGCCTGCGTACGATCATGGAGGCAACAGATCTGGGAGCCGGTTACCGCATCGCGATGAAGGACCTGGAAATCCGGGGCGCCGGCAACCTGCTCGGCGCCGAGCAGCACGGCCACGTCGCGGCGGTCGGATTCCATCTGTACACCCAGTTGCTGGCCGAAGCGGTGAAAGCGCTCCATGGCGAGAAGATCGAGGCGGCGCCGAACGTGTCGGTCGATCTGCCGCTGGATGCCTACCTGCCGGCCAGCTACGTCGAGGACGAGCAGGCGCGCCTCAACCTCTACGCCCGCATGGCCACGCTGACCGATCCCGACGAAGTCGGCGATTTGCTGCACGAATTGCGCGATCGGTTCGGCGACCTGCCGGAGCCGACCCTGAACCTGATCTATCTGGTGCAACTGAAAGGGCTGGCGGTGAGAGCCGGGATCACTGGCGTCAGCGCCGACGGGGACCAGGTGGTCCTGCAGTTTGCCGACGGCGCGCGCTTCGACGCCGACGCGCTGCGGCGGCGCTTCGGGCCGGCGCTCGCGCTCGGGCGCTCGCAGATTCGACTGAGCAGAGGCCGAGCCGGGGCCAACTGGCTTGGCGTTCTGCAGGAGACCGTCGAGGCGGCCGGCGACACCATCCAGCGGGCAGAGGAGCCTTCCACCACGAAGACCCTGGCAACTGTCCGGACGTCAGCATCGAGGTAAGGCCGTGGTGAGAAC
>DATLRG010000548.1:0-2292 GCA_035534795.1 Chloroflexota bacterium | reverse complement strand
CGCCGCGCTGCTGCTGCGGGCGATGGCCGGCCCGGATCCCGGCGATCCGACGACCGAGGGGATTCCGCCGCTGCCGGCCGAGCTCGCTCTTTCGGGGGGCGTCGCCGGTCTGCGGATCGGCATCCCAACCATGCACTACTTCGATGGGGTTGACCCCGAGGTCGACGCCGCGATTCGCCTGGCGATCACCGAGCTTGGCAAAATGGGAGCAACGATCGTCGAGGTCTCAATCGCCGACCACGCGGCCCTGCTCGACGGACTGGCCGGCTTGGGCGCCGAGCGGGTCAACTATCACAAAGGCTGGATGCGCACGCGCCTCGCCGACTACGGAGTGGACGTCCAGGCGTCGCTGCTGGCCGGTCAGCTCATCCCGGCCGCCGACTACGCCCTCGCCTTACGGGTCCGCCGCGTCCTTGCCGAGCGCTATCGCGCGGTCTTTCGCCAGGTAGACCTGTTGGCGACGCCAACCGTCGCCGTCCCGGCTTATCCGATCGCCGACGCGACCGTGGCCAGCGACGGCAGCACGACGCGAGACTCCGCCTTACTTTCGCGCAACACCCGAGTGGCCAATCTGACCGGCCTGCCGGCGATCAGCCTCCCGGCCGGCTTCACCACGAGCGGCCTGCCGATCGGCCTTCAGCTCATCGGCCGCGCCTTCGACGAAGCCACCCTCCTCCGCGCTGCCACCGCTTTCGAAGCAAGCACCGAGTGGCACACGAGACGGCCGCCAGAGGTTGGGATACAACGATGAATCTCCTGGAAGCATGAAGAATCAAGCGCAATCATGGCGTCCCTGACTATCTTTGACGTAGCCCACCAGACGGGCGCTTCCAGCCGGAGGATTCATGATGGACGATGTTGCGCGGTATAACCGCGAGCGCTGGAACGCCATGGTCACGGCAAACGCGCTCTTCACGCGGCCCTACCTGAATCTGACTCGGGAGACTGCACGAGAGCGGGGCGATCCGGAGGGGCGGCTGCCGGACGTTGCCGGCTGGCGGGTGCTCTGCCTCGCGGGAGGTGGGGGGCAGCAGTCCGTGGCGTTCGGGCTGCTCGGGGCGAAGGTGTCGGTACTCGACCTCTCCCAGGGACAGCTCGAGCGCGACCGCATTGCCGCACTGCAGGTCGGGTTGGACACGCGAACCGAGGAAGGCGATATGCGCGATCTGTCTCGATTTGCGCCAGCGTCGTTCGATTTGGTCTGGCAGCCCTACTCCCTGAACTTCATCCCCGACGCGCGTGTCGTGTTCCGCGAGGTCGCGCGCGTGCTGCGCGTCGGGGGAATCTATCGGTTCGCCTGCGCGAACCCCTTCGTCGCTGGGCTGACCGAGCGCGACTGGGACGGACAAGGCTACGCCCTGCGCCGTAGCTACCTCGAAGGCGCCGAGATCACCTACCCCGACCAGCCGTGGGTCTATCCGCGAGATCCGGAGGTGACCGAGCCGATCCGACCTCCCCGGGAATACCGCCACGGGCTGGGTACGCTCGTGAACGGCTTGGTCGAGAACGGCTTTCGGGTCGATCACGTGTCGGAGTTCGTGGACGTTCACCCCGATCCAACCGCGGCGCCGGGCACCTGGGATCATTTCGTGTCGGTAGCGCCTCCGTGGCTCACCTTTTGGTCAACGCGGGGGTGATAGCTCTTCTCTGCATCGACAAACGGCAGGTCATTTGCCGCTCTTCAGATGAGACCGCTGCGACATGATTACCGGCTACGTGGCGACACGAAGGCACGTTTGGACCACGAGAGCCACGAAACGACGCGAAGGACACGAAAGGGCCAGCGCGGACCGCTCCGCCGCGGGGACGCATGATCGTCAAGTTGGCAAGACACCGGGAGCGCCGCCTTCCAGGCGGCACCGGGACCGTGCTCTACAGGACTCGCTGCCAGCTGGAAGCTGGCGCTCCCAGTCCCTGCGTTCGTCCGTACCTGATTTGTGTCCGAAGCTGAGCCAGCGCCCCGAGCTCTTCCGTGCTCAGTGGATCAGCCCGCCCAGTACCACCAGTAGCGTCAGAACAAGAACGCCCGCACCAATCCAAAAGACGCAGGAATGGCCGGTCGGCCGTGCCCGGGCAGTTTGCGGCCCTGGCGCTGGCAACGCGGCCGGGTGGTGGGTCGACTTGTGGGGCTGGTAGTTGGTGACGCTAATGCCGGTCCCCGGTAAAGAAACCGTATCCCGGGTGCCGCGGCTGCCGATGGTGTGATGGACGAATCGGTTACCAACCGTCAGACTCGTGCTTTTCTTATTCAAATTGACGCGGACGCCCGGAAGAATCCGAACCGAACGCCGC
>DATLRG010000547.1:0-3226 GCA_035534795.1 Chloroflexota bacterium | reverse complement strand
AATCGTCGCGGTCGACCGGTGGTCTCTCCGGCTCGCGGCCGAGCGGCTGATCGCGTCACGCACCGAACGTTCAGGGGGACAGCAGCGCGTGGATCAAGGACTCGATTGGAATCTCGATCAGGCGATCAATGGCCTGGCCGGCAGCAACGCGATCCTGGATCGGATCGCGGTGTTCACCGCCAGCGACCTGATCTTCCTGATCGTCCTGGGCGCGGTCGTCTGGTGGTTCCTGCCGCTCGCGCGCGATGCCGGCAAGCGCGCGGCCATCGCCGCGGCCGCCGCGGTCGTCGGCGGACTCGTCCTGAGCGTCGTCGTGGAGCACGTGCTGTTCGTTCCTCGTCCGTTCGTCGCGCATCAGGTCCACTTGCTGGTGAGCCACGCGCCGGACGCGTCGTTCCCCAGCGACCACGCCACCGTCGCGTTCGCGGTAGCGGGTACGGCGATGGTGCGCCGGATGCCGGGCCGCTGGCTCCTGTTGATCGCCGCCGCGCTCGTCGCGGTGGCGCGCGTCTTCGTGGGCCTCCACTACCCTGCCGACGTGATCGGCGGCGCGGTGATCGGGAGCGCCGGCGCGGTTGCCTTGATCTGGCTGGACCCCTGGCTGGCCCTACCCTCGAGCCTGGCCATCGGCCTGGCGCGACGCTTTCACGTTGGGTGAAAAGTCAGGCAATGATCTCAACACGGTGGTGTGGGCGCGCCCGCACCACCGTGTTGAGATCATTGCCTGACCTAAAAAGTACTACCCGCGCGGGACAAACGGCCCATTGAACCGGCCCGCCGGCCGGCGCTAGACTCACCCCGACGCGCACGGCTGGCCGCGTCTCGCCCGGAGCGCTGCGCGCGGAACAGGAGGATGCCGATGGCGAAAGACCAGGCCGTCGAGGACGGGGCGGCGACGTGGCGGGTGCCCCGCGTCGTTGGGCCTACCCCGGCCGCGTTGAGCGACGCGGACGACGCGCTCCGACGGAGCGAGCGACACTTTCGGTTGCTCGTTGAGAACGCCTACGACATCATCACCGTGTTGGACGCGGCCGGCACCATGCGCTTCATTAGCCCCTCGATCGAGCGTGTCCTCGGCTATCGCCCCGAGAGCGCCACCGGACAGAGCGTCTTCAGCTTGATCCACCCCGACGACCTCCCGCGGGCGATGACCGCCTTCAGGCAGGTCATTCAGCAGCCAGGCACGGCGGTCTCGGCGCAGGTGCGCTGTCGGCACATCGACAATTCCTGGCGGGTCCTCGAAGCGGTGGGGGTCAATTTGCTCGACGACCCCGACGTGGCCGGTATCGTCGCAAACTTGCGCGACGTCACCGAGCGCGAGCAGGCCAGCAAGGAGCTATGCACACGGGCGGCACAGGCGGGGGCGGTGGCCGCGCTCGGGGTACGCGCCCTCGCCGGGGTGGAGCTGTCGAGTCTGCTGGACGATGCGGTCGCTCTCGTCGCCCAGACCCTCGAGGTCGAGTACTCCACGATCTGGGAGTTGCTGCCGGACGGGAACAGTTTGCTGGCCCGCGCCGGTGCGGGCATCCGGGATGGGCTCGTCGGCCATCGCACGCTCCACCTGACCGACTCACAGGTCGGGTATACGCTGGCGCGCGGCGCAGCGGTGATCGTCGAGGATGTCCGGCGCGAAACGCGCTTCACGCCGTCGCCCCTGTTCGCGGAGCACGGTGCGATCAGCGGCGTGAGCGTGATTATCCACGGGCGCGACCACCCCTTCGGCGTGCTCGGCGTCCACAGCTCGCGGCGGCGTGCGTTCAGTCAGGACGACGTCCACTTCCTCCAGGCGGTGGCCAACGTGACCGCGACGGCGATCCAGCGCAAGCAGATGGAGGAGTCGTTGCTGCGGGCGCAACGGCTGGAGACCGCCGGGCGGGTGGCCGGGCAGGTCGCCCACGATCTGAACAACCTCCTGGCACCGCTGGTGGGATACGCCGACCTGATCCAGCTTCACCTGCCCGCGGATCACCCGCTCGCGCAGCACTGCCGGAGCATGGTCGACGCAACCCGGCTCATTGCCGAGATCAACGAGGATCTGCTGACTCTCGGCCGGCGCGCCCACGCCAATCAGACGCCGCTCGACCTCAACCGACTGGTGCGACGAACGATCGGCCACGTGGAGGAGATGCCCTCCAGCATCACGACCGACCTGGAGCTCGCCGAGGACCTGCAGCCGATCAAGGGCACAGAAGCCCAGCTGCTGCGCGTGCTGACGAACCTGGTGGTCAACGCACGGGAATCGATTCACGGCGCGGGGCGGCTGACCATTCGCACCACGAACGTCCGCCTCGACGCCCCATTGTGGCGCTACGACCGCGTCGAGCGCGGCGCCTACGTCCGCGTCGAGGTGAGCGACACCGGCGGCGGGATCGCCCCCGACCTCCTGGACCACATCTTCGACGCCTTCTTCACGACCAAATCGACCGATCGCCGCCGTGGCTCGGGGCTTGGCCTGGCGGTCGTCCAGGCCATCGTCGACGACCACCGCGGGTACGTCGACGTGCAGACCGAGATCGGCCGGGGCACGACGTTCGGCATCTATCTACCGGTCTGCCGCGAGGCCGTCGAGAGCCAATCCAGCCCCGAAGCTACCCACGGCGACGAGCGGGTCCTGGTGGTCGACGACGATCGGGTGCAACGCGAAGTCGTCGGCCACATGCTGCGCGCGCTCGGTTACAGCGTGACCGCGGTGTCCAGCGGCGAAGCGGCGATCGACCACGTCCGCCACGAGTCGGTGGACCTGATGATCTTCGACATGGTGATGCCGCCGGGCATCGACGGCTGCGAGACCTACCGGCGGGTGACCGAGGTGCGACCCGGCCAGCGCGCGATCATTCTTTCCGGATTCGCCGAGACCGAACGCGTGGAACAGGCGCAGGCGCTGGGCGCGGGGGCATTCATCCAGAAGCCGCTGACGATCGAGAAGCTCGCTCGCGCCGTCCGCACCGAGCTGGAGCGGGTCCGCTAGCTTCTTTTGGTTTACCGGCTGGTTGGTGACTGGTGATGCTGCGCATCACCAGTCACCAACCAGCCCAACCTGTCCATACACTGCTCTTCTGTAGAGTAATTTTCCCGGCACTTTTATGGGAACGTTCCTCATGACGACCGGCCTGAGAATAGTACTCTTGCAGCAAGAAGTGATGCTGTTGAAACTGCGGCTGTCGCGCAGGACCCACACCGTCGCCCCGTGCAGGTTCCGGGGAGGTGTTCGGGAATAGCTGGTAGC
>DATLRG010000546.1:0-7719 GCA_035534795.1 Chloroflexota bacterium | reverse complement strand
GTTCTCACCGTGGCTTTACTTTTATCCCGGTGCCGATTTGAACGCCTGGCTCGCCGACCAGGGGACGCAGTTGATCACCCCCGAGATCAACTTCACCCTCGCGGAGGCTGCTTGATTCAAACATGGCCACTCCCCAGGGGCGGGACCCCGCCCCTCACGGTTCGGCATTCGGCTGGATCAATCAACGGGTCGGCACGCGCCGGTCCTGGTACCCTCCACGTGGATCAGAGGCTCGTGGACATCCACGGCGCGTGGACGGCTGGACGTGCCGAGATGGCTCCATCCCCGTTCCGACGGACGCAATTGTCCGGACGGCGCCAGATCACCACCGGGCGCAACACCCGCTCCACCCCGTTGGTGCTCGGCTCGATCCCATCGACCTCCACCTCTGACGGCACGCAGACACAACGGATGTCCTACGTGCCCGCCGATGTCGCTTCCTCCGCCAACGGCACGCTGACCACGAAGGTCGAGCCGACACCCGGTGCGGAGGTGAGCCCGATCCGACCGCCGAGCGCCTCGACGATCTGCCGGGCGACGTAGAGATCGAGGCTGACCGTCCCGACGTACCCGCGGGCCCCCGGCGGGACGACCTCGTAGAACGGGTCGAAGACGTGTGCCTGACGCTCCGGGGGGATGCCGACCCCATGGTCGGTGACCGCCACCTCGACCCGATCGGGGACCCGGCGCACCGCGATCTCGATCGTCTGTCCCTCCGCCGAGTAGCGCAGGGCGTTTGCAAGCAAGCGATCGACGACCACGCCGAGTAGGTGACGATCGGCCATGGCGACGGCTCGACCGTCGCCACGGAACGACAACACGTGATCGGGGTGAGCGCGCGCGAATCGGTCGGCAACCTCACGGGCGAGGGTCTCCACCGGAACGCGCTCGCGGTGGACCGCACGTACCCCCGGACGAATGGCAATGGTCAGGAGCAGGTCCTCGATCGTCCGGGCGACCCGATCCGCCTGCTGCATGATCGTCTTCAGGGCGTGACGGGCGACGTCTTCCGACGCGCCACGCATGAGCGCGAGCTGCGCGCGGGCCCGAATCACGGTGATCGGGGTGCGGAGTTCGTGGGCCACCGCCGCCGTGAGTTCCTCGCGGGTGCGCTCGATGTCCTTCACCAGCGTGATGTCCTGGAAGATCACGACGACCCCCTCGACCGGTCCGTTCGCCGAGCGGATCGGCGCCGCGTTGATGATCGCTGGGATGGTGTGCCCATTGGCGCGGCGAATGACCACCTCTTCGCCACGCCGCGCTTCCCCGTGCAGCGCGTGGGTTGACGGGAGTTCCGCGCGCGTCAGCGGACGGCCATCCGGATGCGCGATCTGGGGGATGTACTGGTCGATGCCGGCCGCGGGATTGCTGGGGCGCCCAAACAGGCGGTCCGTTTGGGGGTTCGCCAGGACACGATCGGTCGCCGCGTCGACGTAGACGATCCCCAGCGGAGCGTGGGCGAGGATGGCGGCCAGGCGGGCGCGCTCGGCCTCGGCGGCGGCGCGCGTCGCTTCCTCACCCGCGAGGCGCACGCGCAGCTCTTCCGCCTCCTTGCGCGCGGTGATGTCGACGACGATGCCCCCAATGCCGAGAAGCGGACCCGCCCCGACGCGCACCGGATAATAGGTGGCCAGCCAGATCCGCCGTGCCGTGGGAACGTGGGGGTCCGTCCCGACGACCTCGACGTTGGTCGCCGGCTCCCCGGTCGCCAGGACGCGCTCGACTGCAGGCGCGACGACGGCCCATGCCCCGGGGCTCACCTCGGGCAAGCGCCTCCCCCGAAGCGCCGGCTCGGTCATCCCTTTCTGCCGGGCGAGTGCCTCGTTGACGCGCACCAGGCGCAGATCACGATCGAGGAACTCGATGCCCACCGGCGCGGCGGCGAGGAGCGTGTCGAGAAACGCGGCCTCGCGCGCGGACCGCAGCTGGGCGACCCGCAAGCGATCACTCAGGACGCTGATCAGCAGACCCACCGCGACGAACTCCGTGACCGGAACGAGCGGGACCGGAAAGCTCGCGCTCAGGCCGAACGTCGGCGGGAGAAACAAGACGTCAAAGGCGATCGCCGACAACAGGGTCGCCAGGACACCGGGGCCCAGGCCGCCCAGACGGGCATTGAGCGCGATGACGGCAAAGAACAGGACGCTCCGGCTATAGACGAGGATCGGCAGCAAGGCGAGGGACACGAGGGCAGCGGCGAGGGTCGCGAGGATCGCGACCCCGTATACGAGCGCAGGATACCCGATTCGCATCGACGTCCTCCCGGTGACGGAGCGGCGTCACGCTGCCGCTCGACGCTCGGCGCACTACGATCCAACTATACGGGACGAACGGTCGTTTGCTCTGGGCGTCGACGGGGGCGACGCAGCGGCCCACCGCACCGTCCCAAGTCTGATCGATCGGTGACCGAACGGGAACGTCGAACGCGACGTGGCCTGCTCAGATCGCCGTAGGTGCCAGACCACGGGCAGAGACGGCCACTCCGCTACGGCGCCACCACCTGGGGAGGCGCGATCGGAGTTACTGGGGGTGACCGTGATCGTCCGCCGGTCGCCCGAGACCCGGACGAGGTAATCATGGTGGGGATAGCGCATGCTCTGCTCCGGGCGAGCGATCTGCCACTCGATATCCTCGAGACCGACCTCGGCGGAGGGCTTGCCGAGACTTCGGTAACGGAGCCGCTGGCGAGCGACCCACCCTTCCGGCATTGCTGGTTTCAACTCATCGGTCACGTACGCGATGATCGCCTGATCGGTCTCAAACTCCGCCCCGACCTCCCGCTCGCTCTCACGTGCCAGGGACTGAGGATCGTCGTCGAGCAATGCATCGGCGTTGCCGTGGGGGCTTGGGACGGGGAGCGTCTCGTGGGACTTGCTCGTGCCGTCACCGATGGGAAGCTCCGTGCTTACGTCGAGGCTGAGGTAGTCCATCCCGATGATCGGCGGCGTGACATCGCGACCGCGCTGGTCAGCCACCTGCTCGATGCGCTGTCGCACCAGGGACCACCCCCGGTTGCTTCGCGCTCTCGCGCTTTGCCATCGGCCTCACCTCACCCACCGTGCGTCGATCGTCCGACCCGATCTACGCACGGCCGAATCTTATCTCGACGCTCGCGGGGGCACCAACCGTTGGCGGTCCCACGCGGTAAATGATCCAAATGAAGGCGACGTCCTGGGCGCTTTCTTCAATCGGACCGGTCGCGTCGCCTCGGTTCCATCCGTGGACGACGATTTTTCGCGTCGGGCCATACGGTTTCACTCCCCAGGTCGTCCAATCGTTCGCGGTAATTGGCTGAATCTCCCATCGCCCCGTGGACGCCCCCACGGCCCAGGTTCCATCGGCGGCCAGCTCGAGACCCTGGCTGGTGTCTCCCTGTGACCAGGCACCACCGCCGCCCTGATCGTAGAAGATGCGCTCCGACAGGATTCGCCAGCCGCCAGCGAGTTCCTGGAGGGCGGAATTCGTGGTCGCGGAAACCGGCGCAGTCGTCGGCGTCGACGCCCCCCGGACGGATCCCGGAGGAGCGCTCGTGGCGGGTGCTGCGGTCAATTGAGCGACGGCGGTCCCCAGGATGGCTGCCGTTCGATTCGTTGGGAGCGGGGTGGCGGGTGTCGCGGTCACGTGAGCCGCGGCGGTCCAGGTCGCCATCACACCGCCAAGCGAGGTAACCAACCGGGCATCCGTCGACGAGGCAAGCGGCGGGGTCGGTGTCGTTGGAGCCGGCTCCCGAGTCGCGGTGGCGATCGGCGACGGAAGCGCCGTCGGCGTGGCGACGGGCGGGCCCGGCCACGGCCGGATCGCGAGCACTCCCAGCACGGCCACGACGACCAGGCTGGCAACGGCGACGACGCGAGCCGGAACGCGGCGACGTGCTGACTTACCATCCGCGCGTCTGATCGCATCGTCCGTCTCCCGGCCTCGCCACTCGTCGTCTGCGGCTCGCGGTCGGGACTCGGTCGCGGCGTCGCTCGGCGCGCCGGGCTGGGGGTCGGCGAGACCAACCTTCACGGCAATCGTCGCCTCGTCCGCCGCCTGGTCGAGAGACAGCAGCAAGCGCCGCAGGTCGCGGGCGAGGTCGCCGGCGCGCTGGTAGCGGTCGGCGGGGTCCTTCGCCAGCGCCCTGAGCATGATCCGCTCGGCGGCCTCGGGGAGCGCAGGATTGACCTGCCGGGGCGGCGGCAGAGGATCGCTCACGTGCTTGAAGGCGACGGCCAGGGGGGTCTCGCCGTCGAAGGGACGCCGACCGGTCAGCAGCTCGTAGAGCGTGACCCCCAGGGCGTAGATATCCGTGCGCTCGTCCACCGGTTTGCCGGTGACCTGCTCCGGGGCCATATAGGAGGGCGTCCCCAGGACGCCCTGAGTCAGCTGCACGGTCTGCTCGACCAGCTTCGCGATCCCGAAGTCGGTGAGGAGCGCGGTGCCGTCACGGTCGAGGAGGACGTTGGCGGGTTTGACGTCACGGTGGACGACGCCCTGGCGGTGGGCGTAGGCAAGGGCCTCGGCGACCTCGGCGACGAGGCGGACGGCCTGATCGAGGGGGACCGGACCGCGGGAGGCGAGGTCGCGCAGGGTGCCGGCGTCGACGTAGCGCATCACCAGGTAGGGGACACCGTCGTCCTCGCCGAAGTCGTGGACCGGCAGGATGTGGGGGTGCTCGAGCTGGGCGATGGTGCGGGCCTCGCGCTGGAACCGCGCGCGGAACTGGGCATCTTCGAGCAGGTGGGCGCTGGGGACCTTGAGGGCGACGTAGCGGTCCATAGCGGGCTGGTAGGCCTTGTAGACCGCCGCCATCCCCCCCACCCCGAGTTGCTCGACGACCCGGTATGGCCCCAGCGTCCGCCCGATCAGGTTACTCGTCTCGACCTCCCGCCCCGTCAGTCACCCCGACCTCCGCCCTCGTCTGGACGAAGGTCGTGCTATCGAGGCGCGGACGGAGCGGTCGCCACCCGCCCGACGTCACCACATTCACCAGAGATCGAGGGCTTCTGCGTTCTGGACGGGGAAGCCTGCGACCATGCGGACGGCCAGTCCTGTCCGGCGTGGAGTGGATGTCCCAGGCGCCGGCAGGCCGTCGAGACGGAGCCACTGACCCGGCGATCCGGCAGCCGCGCCTGGATCGCAGGACGTGCCTCGTCGCTGCCGACGTGGGAGGGACCAGGTGGACGTCCTGATCTTGCGCGTCACCGGATGGAGCCGGGACGCGACCAACTCGATCCAGGACTGGCATAACGAGCCACCTCCTCGAAGCGTCGTGTTGGTGGGACTGCTAGCTCCATTGTCGAGAGTCGGACGATGGGTGGCCAGTGCTGGCGGAAGCACTTGCGGATGGGACATCAGTCCTGGCGGCACACGTGCGACGCCGTGGCTTCTTCACGCACGCGGGCTGCCCCCTCGGATGGCTCAGCACCTCATCACGATCGGGAGGTAGACGCGGAACCGCAGGCCAGGGATGGGCGTCGGCGTCGGGACGCTTCCCCGCGAGACGATCATCGTCCCCGCGTCTCCCACCGCGATGCAGACCGCCGAGTCGCAGCCGATTCTCCACAAGTAGTTGACGTTTGCGTTCCCGTAGGTCGTGCTCCAGTTGGCACCGGCGTCGCCGGTGCTGATCGCCGTCTGCCCGGTGCAGCCGGAGCAGCCGGTGCCGCCCACCGCTGACCCCTGGGTACTGCCCGAGAACGCGATGCCCTCGAAATAGACGAGGTCGGAGAGGCCGGCGGGCGCCGGGACCGACGCCCACGTCCCGCCTGCGTCGGTGGACCGCAGGAGAACGGTGTTGTCGCCCACCGCGACGGCAGTTGTGCCATCGGCGGTGAAGGCCACGTCGTTGAGCTGGATCAGCGTCGGCGGGTAGCTCTGGGAGAACACCTTGGTCCAGTTGACCCCGTCGGTGGTCCGGATGATGTCGCCGTTGGTGGCCACGGCCAACCCAACTCCCGCCCGGTTGAAGGCGATCGAGTTCCACTGCTCGTCGGCCGGAACGTTGCTCAGCAGATTCCACGTCGTGCCGCCGTCGGTCGTCCGGAAGATCTCGCCAACCTCGAACGTCGAGCCGCCGACCTGGGAAAACTCGCCCCCCGCCAGGTAGCCGACGGACGGGCTGGTGAAGACGGTCTGGTGGATATCCGGATAGCGGGTGGTGCGCGACGAGTCGGTGACCGTCACCGGCGTCCAGGTCGTGCCCCCGTCCGAGGACGTTTCCAGGGTGCCAGACTGCCCTCCCGCCCAGGCGTGGCTGGCATCCGCGAAGGCGACGCTATACAGGTCCAGGGATCCGGCGCTGCTCGCGTTGATCGTCTGCCAGCTCGCCCCGTCGTCGGTGCTTTTCACGATCTCACCGCCCTGGCCAACGGCGATCACGGTGCCGTTTCCGTTGAAGGCCACGCCATAGAGAGACGCGGATGAGGGAATGCAGGCGGTGAGGGGCGTCCAGGTCACCGACGTCGACGCGGTCGGGGTGGGAGAGCTAGCCGGGTTCGGCGTCGCCGTCGGACCTACATTTGTCACCGTGAAGATTTGGTACGCGGCATTGGTCGCGGTCTGGTCAACCGCCCAGACGTAGTTCTGGCCCGAGGCAGCGTAAGGCGGAACGCTGAACGTCACGTCGCTGAAAGCCCCCGATCCGTCGGCGGTAGTCGACCTCACCGTATTGTAGCCCTCAGCATTCCATATCGATGTTGACAGTCTCGCCTGGAGAGAAACCGGATCCGGAGGCGGTCACGGTGGTCCCGACGGGGCCGGAGGTGGGAGTGACAACCAACGAAGGGGATACAGCGGCCGCGCCGGGGGTCGTGGAGAGCGGTGAGAGAAAGATCAGCGCGGCGATGGCGATGACGACGACAACCAGCACACGGTACCGTGCGTCCACTTTCAGGCTCCTCCGTCGGGACCGGGGGTGATTCCAGCCGAATGACGAACGATCAGCGACTCTATCTCACGATGCGCCGGCGATCGGAGACGACGCACCCCTTCGACGACACGAGCGGCCATTGATCGGGCAGCCACCGCCGACGGAAGGACCGCCGGAAACGCCGTTTCTCGTCGCGAGGAAGGGTGGTCCGTCGCATGGAGGAGACGTCGACGCGTGGATCAGCCTGCCACGCGTCAGCTCCGGACAAGCGCCCGGCGCTTCACGACACGTCCCCGATGCTCTTCCCTGACCGACTGTTTCCTCTAGCCTAGCGGGCACGACGGCGAGCGTCAAGGAGATGATGCGAACTTTTATGCCTTTCCAATGCCGGAGAGCCTTGGGGAACGACCTCGGTTGGCCACCAAAGCCAGGACCTGCGAGCGACAGGTCGCCAGGTCGTGCCGGGGCTCGTCCCCCAAGCCACGACCCGGGCGTCGTCGCGACCGAGTCAGTTGGTCGTCGTCTCCACGGAGAGCCGCCGGGCCCGGCGGACCAGCATCGTCAGGACGATCGTTCCGTCGCGGTCCATTCGGGGAGCGCCACCCGGCTGGCGTCCGCACGGCAAAGCGGGGTAGAGACGGTTGCGCCAGACCACCGCTCTTTCCGCGGTCAGCGGAAGAACGCCCTGCCACGCTCCTGCCGACCGTCTTTAACGACATCCAAACGGCTCAGGGCATCCCCTGCCATTGACGCGACCAGAGACCGGCGTACGATACGAGCACATCTCGCCGCGGTCGAGACGACCGAGGATCGTTCGGGAGAGTCTCGTCCAGGAACGACGGATGAGGGCCAGGATCGGATGTCTCGCA
>DATLRG010000545.1:0-5171 GCA_035534795.1 Chloroflexota bacterium | reverse complement strand
TGCTTGATTTGCTGCGCAAATCAAGCACGGCGATGGAATTCTCTCCGTGACACGACTGTTTAGAGCGTGCTCACCGGGTCCACGTCCACGATCCACTTCGGCGGGAGAATCAGCCGCGGGATGAAGCTGCTGAGACCGTGGCCGCGCAGGACGATCTGCCAGCGGTAGCGTCCGCGGATCTTGTGGCGAAAAGCCGGCGCCGGGCCGATCACCTCGACACCTTCGATGCCTTCGCTCCGCATCAGGTAGCGAATCTGACGCCCAAGCTGCTCGGCTTCGCGCTGGACGCGGGCCTGGCCATAGTCCACGTGCAGCAGCCGCGCCAGCTCGCCATACGGCGGATACCCTTGCTGGCGGCGGAATTCACTCTCCCGGGCGTAGAACGTCAGATAATCGTGGGTGCGCGCTGCCTGCACGGCGTAGTGCTCGGGGCTGTAGGTTTGGATGATGACCTTTCCTCCGAGCGGACCGCGTCCGGCCCGCCCGGCCACCTGCGTCAGCAACTGAAAGGTCCGTTCGGCAGCGCGGAAATCGGGCAGGTGCAGCGACGTGTCGGCGCTGATCACCCCCACCAGCGTCACGCGGGGCAGGTCCAGTCCCTTCGCGATCATTTGGGTGCCGACGAGGATGTCCGCTTCGTGGTTGGTGAAGGTCCGAAGAATCTCCTCGTGGGCGCCGCGCGCGTGCGCCGCGTCGCGGTCCCAGCGGAGCACCCGCGCCCGGGGAAACGCGCGGCGCGTCTCCGCTTCGAGCTTCTGCGTGCCGATGCCGAAGAAGCGGATCTGCGATCCCCAGCAGTTTGGGCATCCCTTCGGCGCTGGCTCGCGTGTGTCGCAGAGGTGGCAGACGAGGTCCTCTTCGTCGGAATGGTAGACGAACGGCGATTCGCAGCGCGCGCAGCGCATCACGTAGCCGCAGTCGCGGCACAGGACGAACGTCGAGTCGCCCCGCCGATTCAGAAAGAGGATCGCCTGTTCGTGCAGGCTGAGTGCCAGCTCGATCGCGTCGCGGAGCGATCCGCTGAAAATCGTCCGGTTGCCACGCCGCAGCTCGGATCGCAGGTCCACGATCTCGACGGGCGGCAACCCGGTGGGGGTTGGCGAAAAGGGGAGGTGGGCACGCGCCGACGCGGGGGCACCGGGTGGTGACAGATCGGCTAGACCATCACGGCGCTCGGTCGTGTCGTCAACCGATGCCGGAACGTTCGGTCCCGTCGGGCCGCCGCCTCCTCGTGTTCCCGCGTCCACCCGCTCCGGCATCGTCAGTCGCCGCACCGTGCCGCGCTCAGTCTGGTAATACGTCTCGAGTGACGGCGTGGCGCTGCCGAGAATGACCGTGAGGCCGGCGATCTCGGCCAGCTTGAGCGCGACGTCGCGGGCGTGGTAGCGCGGCGTCTTCTCCTGCTTGTAGGACCATTCGTGCTCCTCGTCGACGATGATCCCACCCAGGCTGGGTACCGGCGCGAAGATGGCCGAGCGCGAGCCGACCACCACGTCGGCCAGGCCGGAGCGGATCCGCCGCCACTCGTCGAAGCGCTCGCCCGGGGTGAGGCGGCTGTGTAGCACGGCAACCTGTCCGGGAAAGCGCCCGGCAAAGCGCTGAATCGTCTGCGGCGTGAGCGAGATTTCCGGGACCAGCACGATCGCACGCTTACCGCGTTCCAGCAACGCGGCGATCGTGCGCAGGTAGACCTCGGTCTTGCCACTGCCGGTGATCCCGTACAGCAGGAATGGCCGGTAGACGCCCTCGTCCAGCGCTGCCCGGATCTCGCCGAAGGCTGCTTCCTGGTGCTGCGTTAGCCGAGGAGGCGCGACGAGCGGAAAGCCGCGGTGGGCGAGCGGATCGCGCCGGACTTCGCGTCGATCCAGCACCGCGAGTCCACGTTTGGCCAGCCCGGCGACGGTCTGCGCGTCGCCGCTCCCTTCTTCGCGAAGCGTTGCCAGGGGGACCGCGACGTCGGGGCCGGCCTGGATCAATCGCGTGAGCGTTTCTCGTTGGCGGGGTGCGCGGTCCAGTCCGCTCAGCGCCGTCTCGGCGCCGGCGATGGAGCCGGCCAGCTTCGCGAACGCCTCGATGCGCGGGCGCAGGGCCGCCGCGCGGATCGTCGTATCGCGCAGGAGCAACCCCCGATCGACGAGCCGCGCGACGATCCGGTCGGTCTGACGGGCAAGCTGCCGCCTGGCGAGGACCTGGCGAAGCCGTCCGAGATCCAGGCGTCGTTTCTGGCGCAACGCCTCGAGGACCAGATATTCGCCCTCGGAGGCCTCCGTCGGTAGCTCCGCGTCGGGGACGAGCGAGAGGATCGTTTGTGGTCGCTGGGCGACGCCCGGCGGCAGCATGAGCGCCAGGGCGTCGATCAGCGGGCAGCAGTAATGGTCGGCCATCCAGCGGGCGAGCGCGATCTGGTGGGGCGAGGCCAGCGGGGCGCTGTCGAGGAGGCGGGAGACGGGGCGAACCGTGAAGTCCGGCGTCTGGTCGACCTGAGCCAGGACGATCCCCTGCGCTTCAACGCTGCCGAACGGAACGACGACGAGCGAGCCGAGCTCGACCGGGGTCGTCTGGTCATAGGAGTAAACGAACGTGCTGCCACGGCCACCCGGCGAGTTGACCACGACCTCGACGTAGGACATGGGAGGCCTTTACCCCAGGCGGATCTGCCGTGGATGCACGCGCAGACGCTCGGCGGTGATGATTGCCTGGACCTGATCGACCGCGCAACCGAGCTCGCCCTGGCGGTTGATCACCAGGTAATCGTAGAGCGGTACCTGTCGAAGCTCTTCACGCGCCTGCTGGACGCGCCGTTGGAACACTGCTTCGGACTCGGTTCCCCGCCGGGCAAGGCGGTGGACCAGCTCTTCGAAGCTGCCCGGACCGAGGTAGATGAAAACGGCAGCCGGCGCCTTCTGCTTGACCTGCGCGGCGCCCTGAACGTCGATCTTGAGCAGGACGGTCTCGCCGGCGGCGAGCGCCCGACGCACGTCGTCGATTGGCGTCCCGTACGGGACGCCGTAGACCTCGGCCCACTCGAGAAGCTTTCCCTCGGCCCGCCAGCGCGCGAACTCTTCCGGGGTCAGGAAGTGGTAGCTCTTGCCCGGGACTTCGCCCAGCCGGATCGGCCGGCAGGTCGCCGTGACGACGCGGGTGAACGGGAAGCCGCTCGCTTCCAGGCGGGCGATCACCGCGTCCTTTCCGGCGCCGCTCGGGCCGGAGAGGACGACCAGCAAACCCTCGCGGGGCAACAGCAGCTCGTCGTAGGGCCAGGCCGCGGGCAGCTCGGTGGTGCAGGCGGGCCTTCCCGCGGACTCCGCGGCGCGGCTCGGATCGCTCATCTCGGTTTTGCTCGTGTTATACTGAAATTTACGATGACCTTCGACGGACTGACACTGGCGGCGATGGCCGCGGAGCTGCGCGAACAACTGAATGGCGCCCGGGTGCAAAAAGTCATCCAAGCCGACGCGCTGTCGATCGCCCTGGAAACCTACGGGGACCACCAGCGTCACTGGCTGCTGCTCTCGGCCGAGCCACAGCGGCCGCGTGCCTACCTGGCTGCCGACAAGCCCGGACGCGGGGTCGAAACACCCTCGCCGCTGCTGCTTCTGCTTCGGAAGCACGTCGAGGGAGCGCGCCTGACCGATCTGGTTCAACCGCATGGCGAGCGCATCCTGAGCTTCCACTTCACGCGGTACGACCGGCCCGACCTCGCGGCGTTGGACGGCAGCGGCATCGCCGGCGAGGATCCCGGCGCATCAGCACGTCAGGGCGTCGCCTATCGCTTGATTATAGAAGCCATCAGCCAGTATAGCAACCTGATCCTGGTGGACGAGGCCGGGACGGTGCTCGAGGCCGCGCGACGGGTGACCGCGGAACAGAATCGGTACCGGGTCACGTTGCCCCGCCATCCCTACACGGCGCCGCCGGCTCAGAGCAAGCGTGCGCTCGAATCGGCCGATACGGCGGCCTGCCAGGCCACTCTGGCCACCGCGGGTGCCGGCGGATCGGTCTGGCAGGCGCTGGTGGCGGGCTTTGCCGGGATCGGGCCGCTCACGGCGCGCGAGATCGTCTTTCGGGCGTTCGGGGAGACGAAGTTCTGCGTTCCCGCCACCGAGTCGGCGACCGAGGAGATGGCAGAATCCCTGGCAGCGGCGCTGGCCCAGGTCGCTCGGCCGATCTTCGACGGGACATTCGCGGCGTCCATCGCGCGCGACGACGACGCGATCGTCGCCTTCGCCCCGTACGCGCTGACTCACCTCGGCCGATGGGAAGCGCAGCCGAGCCTGAGCGCGGCCGCCGACGCGTTTTATCGCCAGCTACGGAGCACGCGGGCGGTCGACGTCGCCCGGCGCGGTGTGCAGGCGGCGATCGCCGCGGACCGGTCGCTGGCCGAGCGCAAGCGCGAATCGCTCCAGCGTGCGCTCGACGGCACCGCCCGCGCCGACGAGTTTCGCGTGCGCGGCGACCTCTTGCTGACCTATGGCAGCGCGGTGCCTCGGGGCGCGGCGTCGTATCAGGTGGATGGCATCGAGATCGACCTCGACCCGCGATTGACGCCGGTCGAAAACGCCCGGGGCTACTTTCGCCGCTACCGCAAGGCGAAGGCAGCGCTGCGCGAGGTGCCCGCGCTGCTGGCGGAAACCGATGTCCGTCTGCGCTACCTCGACGAAGTGTCGGCGCTGGTCGATCTTGCCGAGACCGCCGACGAGGTACGCGCGCTGCGCGCGGAAGTTCGACCAGAACAGAAGCAACCGATGCGCCAGACGAAGCGGAAGACCGCACGCCGAATGGGCGACGGCATCCTCCGTCTGCGCGCGGCGGATGGTACCGAGATCCTGGTTGGCCGTAGCGCGCGGCAGAACCACGAGGTCACCTTCGAGCTGTCGCGGCCCGACGACGTCTGGCTGCACGCCCGCGGCTGCCCGGGTGGCCACGTCGTGTTGCGCGTGACCGGCGGCACGCCGCCAGCGCCGACGATCCAGGAAGCGGCGGCGATCGCCGCGTACTTTAGCGCCAATCGGGCCTCGGGCACGGTGACTGTCGACTGGACGCGCCGGAAGCTCGTTCGCCGCCTGGGCAACGGCACCCCTGGCCTGGTCTCGTACACGGGCGAACAGAGCATCGTCGTGCGGCCGGAACGACGAGATAATTCTGGTTGAACGTGGAGTCCAGGGAGGAGG
>DATLRG010000544.1:0-6637 GCA_035534795.1 Chloroflexota bacterium | reverse complement strand
AGCTCAAGCGGCCAGCCGTTCACGGACGCCAACTCAAAACCACTCCCTTCCTCGAAACCGTCAGACTCTGCTAAAGTGAACGGCATTGGCTTTAGACTGTGTTCAGAACGATTGGTTCGGCACGTGGGCACTCTGGGAATAGTCTCAGGTTGACCCCACCGAGCCTGCGAGGATCGCGAGGAAGAAGCATGAGTGACGTCGACGACATCGAGTACACTGTCCAGGTCTGGAAGGAAGGAAACCAGTACATCGCCCACGCGATGCCGCTGGACCTGATGAGCTCTGGGCGCACTCCGGAGGAAGCGCGGAAGGCGTTGGACGAGGCAGTGCATCTCTTCCTCGCCACCGCGGCCGACGCGGGCACACTGAGTGAGGCGCTCCAGGAGGCCGGCTATGAGTACGGAAGCGGCCGCTGGGAAAGCCCTGCCTGGGTGGGGATCGAGCAGCACGCCGCGGCGGTGGGTGGCTGAAAATGCCGAGGATTACGCCGGTTCACTGGCGGATCCTGGAAAAAGTCGTCCTCGCGGCAGGCTTCCGTCTTGCACGCCAGGAAGGGAGCCACCGTTCTTACCCCGTGACCGATTTCAGGTCATGCCTCTTCACCCAGCTTGATCGCCTCGTGCAGTCGCACGCGGCGGAGCAGCGCGACGTTCACCGGCAGCACGATCAGCAGGCCGCCGGCGACGATCGCGAGCAGGCGCTCGACGTCGGTCCAGGCGGTCAGGACGATCGTCGGCGGACCGGCCGGCCCCTGCTGAACTTGCAGAAACGGCACGTAGAGCCAGCTTGCCGCCAGACCAACCAGCAAGCCAGCCCCGACTCCGGCGAGGATCAGAATCAATTGCTCGGACACGACCAGGCTGACCACCTGGCCGCGTCCCAGACCGATCGCGCGCAGAATGCCGATCTCGATCAGGCGGCGACGGAACGAGAGATAGCTGTGAATCAGAAAGCTCAGGATGCTCAGCACCGCGCCGATCAGGAACCCCACCGCGAGGAGGCCGAACGTGCCCTGCCGGGTTACGTCGGACTGCCGCGCGGTCAGCAGTGCGGTCCGAGACCGCGGATTGCTCACCGGCATCCCGAGCTGCCCGAGCGCCG
Organism: Chloroflexota bacterium; assembly: GCA_035534795.1. Taxonomy (GTDB): domain Bacteria; phylum Chloroflexota; class UBA6077; order FW602-bin22; family CADDYW01; genus JAJPKB01. The sequence continues at coordinate 5,536 of DATLRG010000544.1, read as the reverse complement.
TGACGACGTCGTCGGCCGACGCGCCCGGCGCCAGCCGGAGCCAGATCTCGGACGGGATCGGGCCGACCTCGTCGAAAAGCTGGTCGACGTTCATGATCAGGAACGGACCGCCATCGGGCGAGAGCGTCGGAAAGTAATCGACGAAGCCGGCCACGGCGACCTCGACCGGCTGGTCCTTGATCGTCAACGGAAGGTCGTCGCCGATGTGCAGGTGGAGCGAGTCGGCCATGCGACGATCGACCAGCGCGACCGGCCCGCTGGCCAGGTCGCCCAGCAGGTCCACCAGGCCTTGATCGGCGTAGTCGTCACGCCAGGTGATCACCTGGACCATGTCCACCGGGTTGATCGCCAGCACCTGAACGTCAGTCGCTCGCCCGCCGAGTCGCTGCTGGCCGGTGAGGCGGACCGCCCGGGCCGCCCCCTCCACGCCCGGCGCTTTGAGGTACTCGCCCACCGGCAAGAGCGTCCACTGGTTCGTGTCGGCATCGTAGGCGCCGGTCTCGTCGACGCGCAGGTCGCTCCCGACCTGGTAGGCGATCTGGTTCGCCTGGTTCACGTCGATCGTCAGCGCGGCCGACGCGCTGAACACGCCGATCGCCAACGTCATCACCAGCATGAGAATCAGGCCGCGGTAGTCGTAGGGTTGCCGCGCGAGCTGCCGCAGGGCGAGCAGGAGCGTGGGGCCGGCGACCCAGTGACCGAGCCACTGCGCGACCTGGATCACGATCGGCAGCAGACGCAGGAACAGGAGAGTTGCCGCCAGGATGAAGAGCGCCGGTGCCAGCAGCAGCAGCGGGTCTGGAATCGCGTCGCCGGCAGCGCCGACCGGGACGACCGACTGGCGCTGCTGGAGGATGAGGTAGGCGTAGCCGGCGATCGGTAGCGGCAGCAGGTCGAGGTAGGCGCGCTGCCAGGCGGGCACGCGAATGGCGTGGGTCAGCTCTTGCCGGTAGGTCACGACCGTCGCGCGCGCTGCCTGGGCGGCCGGCAGCAAGGCCGCGATCACGGCGAGCGTCGCGGCAGCGGCGGCGTAGGCAAACGCTCCGCGGTCGATCGCCACCGGCAGGTCCGTACCGGCCACGGCGCCAAAGAAGCCACCCAGCCGGCCGATGTCGACGGCGAGCAGCGCGCCCAGCGCTGGACCCACCGCCGTCGCCAGGATTCCCAGGAGCAGTCCTTCCAGGAGATAGATGCCGAGGACCTGGAACGTGCTCGCCCCGCGGCTCTTCAGCGTCGCCACCTCCGCGCGCTGCTGCTCGACCCGCATCCCCGCCGCCATGCTGACGAACTGCAAAGCGATCAGCACCAGCGGGGCGGCCAGGCTGAGCAGCAGCGCCACGAGCAGGAACGTCCGCCGCTGATAGCTTTGGAGGAGATCGTCCGGCGCCGACTGGAGCTGCAGACCCCGCCAGGCGCGCTGCGAATCGACCCGCAGCTCGGCGATGCCCGTGGCGAGCTGGCCGGCGTCGCCAGCGCGAATCGCCAGCGGATCGAAGTCGAAATACCAGGTGAACTGCCGGCCGCCGCGCGGCAGCACCGTGTCCAACCCGCTCAGCAGCGTGTTCTCCGGCACGATCAGCGCCATCGCATAGGCGCTCGGCTGGTCGAACCAGTAGGGATCGGTCGGATCGCGCGGATTCCATCGTCCAACGATCTGCACCGGCACCAGCTGCTGCCCTTCGCCCCGCGGGATGGCGACCCAGAGCCGATCGCCTACCTTGACGCCCAGCGTGTCCATCCCGTCGGTGAGCATCGCCGCCTCGACCGTGTCGCCGCTACCCTGGGCGGCCGGCCAGCGGCCCTCGGCCAGGTCGGCGTGCTCCTGCAGTCCGCTGACGAACGCGAAGAATCCGAACGCTCCGCTGTCCTTCGGCGCAGCGGACGGCCCGACGAAGAGGCTATAGCGATCGGTCTGGCCGGTCCGGACCTCCTGCGCGACCGGTATCGGCAGCAAGGCCGCGATCTGTCCTGCCAGGTAGCGATCGATCCGCTGGACGTCGGCGGGTGACAGCGCGGGACCGAGCCGACTGCTGGACTGGTGGAAGAGGAGCGAGGCCGGCGGCAGCTTGCCCTCGCCGGGCGCCGCCAGCGTCTGGCGCAGGCTCGCGGTCACCACCGCTTCGCTGAAGAGCGGCACGCTGGTGACGAGCGCGCTGGCGACGATCAGTCCGAAAGCGAGCAGCACGGCGAGTAGTGCGTGCGCGCGCAGCCGGCGGATGGCGAACCCGATCAGATGGAGGTATCGGAGAATGGGCTTGAGAACATTGACCCGCAAGGCCAGTGTTTTCAAGCCCATTCCCGAGTACCTCGCCTGATTTTGCACTACGGCCCCACCAGGATGACCTGGCCCGCCTTCAGGCCGCTCAGGACCTCGGCGTTGTCGCCGGAGACGATACCAACCTCGACGTTCTGGGCGCGCCGAATCGAGCCGTCCATGTACTCGACGAACTTTCGGTCGCCAACGGTCTTGATCGCGGCCGCCGGGACGATCAGGGCATCGGGCTTTTGCAGGACCAGGATCGTCCCCCGCGCGAGCATCCCGAGCTCGACCCGGGACTGGGTCCCCGGCGGCCAGCTCACCTTGATCTGCACGGCGTTGTCGCCGGAGGCCGGCGCCTGGCCGGTGAGCCCGCCGGGCACCGCTTCCACCGTGCCGTCCAGCGTTTGCCCGGGCAGCGTGTCGATCACCAGCGTCGCCTTCTGACCGATCGCTACCTGCTGGAGGTCTGCGTCGGCGAGGTCCGTTTGGACTTGCAGCGTGGTAGGATCGGCGATGCCGATTACCTGCTGGTTCGCCTGGACCTGGTCGGCCACCTTGACGCGCACGTAGAGGATCTTGCCGTTGAAGGGCGCCGCCAGCTTGTCGGCGGCGAGCTTGGCGTCGAGGCCGTCGAGCGCGACTTTCGCCTGATCGACGCTGTTCTGCAGCAACTTCAGATCGATCGCGTCCTGGGAGGGCCCCGCTTGCGTATTCGTGTATTCGGCCCGGGCCTTCTGGACGCCCAGTTGCGCGGCCTCGAGCGCCAGCTCCGCGGTCTTCACGTCGGAGTCCTTCGGCGCGCCTTGCGCGGTGACCAGGTCCGCATTGGCCTTGTCCAGCGCCGCCTGCGCTTGCTGGACGCTCTGGTCGGCCTGCAGCTCGGAGATCTGGGCCTGGGCCTGCGCTGTCGCCAGGTCTTCTTTCGCGGTCAGCAGGTTGCCCCAGGCGTTGTCCAGATCCTGCTTGCTGGCCTGGCCCTTCTTGTAGCGGTCGAGCACCGAGCCGTAGTTGACTTCGTACCAGTTTTCGACGTCCTGCTTGTCGCGCACGTCCTTCGAGACCGTCACGCTCTTGTCCGTGACGACGTGGTCTTGTTTGGCGAGGTCGAGCGCGAGCTGGGCCTGCTTGACCTCAGCCTGGGCCGCGACGACGGGATCCGGCTCGGCCTTCGCCTTGGCCAGGTCCTGTTGCGCCTTGGCCAGCGTCGCCTGCGCCTGCTTTACGTCGAGCTCGGCCGACTTCTGGTCCAGCGCCTGCTTCGTCGCGGTGTCGCCGTCCTGGGCGCTCGTCTGATCGAGCTTGAGCTGGGCGAGCTCCAGGTTCAGCTTCGCCTGATCGATCTGGACCGGCAGGTCGCCGGCGTCGAGCTCGGCGATCGTTTGGCCGGCCTTCACCGCTTGCCCCGGCTTCACGTCGACCTTGCTCACCTGACCGTCGGTCTTGAACGCGAGGTCGGCCTGGTGAACGGCCGCGACGCGCCCGATGATCGAGATGGTCTCGCTGATCGGCCCCTGCCGCACGACGGCGGTCGCGCGGGGAATCGGCGTCACCTTGAGCGTGAGGTGCGTGGTCGGAGCGCCCGGTTGTGCTTGCGCGCAGGCGGCGAGGAGAAAGGAGAAAAGCGAGAGCAGGAAGAGCGGCAGGACGTAGAGACGTCTCTCGGTCCTACGTTTCCCTGTCCCAGCGGCCGAGCGTCGTGGCATCCTCGCCTCCTACTGATTCAAGGCCTCGTCGAGCGCCTGGGAGGCGTCGCGGGTGATCTCCTCCGGGGTTTTGTCGCCTTGCTGGATCGGCTGGAAGATCTGCTGAAACATGATCTGTCCCAGGATCGAGTCGACCAGCACCGGCAGCGACCGCGCGTACTCGAGCGACGCGACGAGCACCCTGGCATCGTCCTCGGGCACGGACGGGTTCAGCTTCGACAGGTTCTGGGCGGCGGGGCGATAGGCCGGCACGTTCATGTCGTTCTCCATCTCCTTGGCCAGCAGCGCCATCACCTGAAAGGCGGACTTCGGGTCACTCGCCTTCTGCGTCACCGCGAGAACGCCGTTCATCTGCAGCTCCGTCGCCTGGTCCTTGCCGCGCGGTAGCTCGGCCAGTCGGATCGGGTTCTGGCCGCTCCCCTGTTGGAAGCCGTAATAGCCGCCGAACGACACGAAGTTCATCGCCACCCGCTGGCCTCCCGCCCCCATCAACGGCGGATACTGGCCCGTCTGGTACTTGTACGCGCGCGCCACGGCCGGTTTGGGTCCGCCCGCACCGCCGCGGCTCTGCGGTGGCATCGCGACGACCTGGTAGGTGTGAAACAGATCGTAGATGAACTTGATCGCCGCGAGGTCGGCCGCGTCGCTCAGCAGCGACCGGCGGCCATCCGGGCTGACCACGTCGCCACCATTCTGCCAGATGAAGATCGGCAGCACGTTGGTGTTGTTCAAGAGGTTGAGGGCGAACTGACCGCCGTTGTCGGCGTCGGGCCTGGTCAGCGCCTTCGCGGCGTTGAGCAAGGTCGTCCAGGTCCAGGTGCTGTCGGGCGGATCGAGGTGGGCCGCGTCGAAGAGCCGCTTGTCGTACTGGAGGACGGTGGGCTGGACCGCCAGCGGCAGTCCGCACAGTTGCCCCTGGTCGCTCGCCGCTTTGATCGCACCGGGGAAGTAATCGCTCGCCTTGAAGGTCGCGTCGGCGCGGCTGAAGCTGTCGATGGGCTGCAGGAGATTCTTTTGCACCGCGTAGCCAAACTCGTAGCTGGAGCCGAACATGACGACGTCGGGCGGATTGTCTTGATCGAGCGCCTGCTCCAGCGCCGAGACGGTCAGCGGCTCGCTGAGTTTGGGGAGCTTGGACGGGGTTGGCGGCGACGAGGACGGCACCGCGGGCGTCGGCGGCGTCACCGTGATGGTGTTGACGTTGATGTCGTAGTCGTTCTCGTGCGCCTTGGTGACGGCGAGGGCCGCCTTGAGGAGTGGCACCGAGGCAGTGTTGAAGCCGCCGCCCGGGTAGGTGATCAGGCCAACGTTGACGACGGGTTTCTTGCGGGCGCCCAGCGAAGGAATGCAGCCGGTGAATCCTACCGCCGCCAGCGCGGCGGCAGACCCCATCAGCAACGAGCGGCGCGGCAGTCGAGAACGCATGGCTTACTCCTCCGACGCGATCCTGCGCGGTGAGAACCGGGTGGATGAGCTTGCCGTGGTGCGCACGGCAAGCTCATCCACCCGGTTCAACCGTCGTCGCTGCGTTGAAAGGCAGGCGAAGGGACGAGGGGACTGAAGTCCCCGGACC
>DATLRG010000543.1:0-5883 GCA_035534795.1 Chloroflexota bacterium | reverse complement strand
GACCGTGCCAGGACCTGCTCGCGTTCGGGCGGTGCCACCGGCGTCCGGTCCTTGATCATCTGAATCAGCTTGGGAAAGCCCTTGCGCTGGCCGATGATCACGCCGCCAACCAGGCGTTCGCCCAGGAAAAACAGCCGCCGGTAGCTTTCCGATGCGTCGTCGAGCCACATGGTCGACTCCACGTCGGGGTTGGATTCGGGCGTTGCTCCGAATGCCATGATCCGGTTGTGGAACAGGGTGGTCGAGTAGGTGGGAACGTCGTCGTACGGCACGGCGTTGCCCAGCATGTTCTGCGCGACGATCTTACCGTGGTTGGTCGCGTTGTCCCAGGTCCCCATCAGAATGTGGTGGCCGACGTAGGGATCGTAGTACTCGGCGGCATCGCCGGCGGCGAAGACGTTGGGCACGTTGGAGCGGAGAAACTCGTCGACGAGGACGCCGTCGTTGATGGCGATGCCGCTGCCGGTCAGGAAGTCGGCGTTACGCGTGATACCGACGCCGACGCCGAGGATCTGGCAGGGAAAGACGCGGCCATCGCGGGTCTCGACCTCACTGACTTTGCCATCGCAGCCGCGCACCGCGGCGATCTCGACGCCGTGGACGACGTTCACGCCGTGCTTTTGAGCGATGCGGTCGACGAGCGCGCCCCCGTCTGCGTCGAGCACGCGCCGGAGGAATCGCGGACCGCGCATCAGCCAGGTGGTCTGAAGGCCGCGCGAGCGGAACGCCTCGGTCAGCTCGTAGGAGATGTAGCTGCCGCCGATGACGACCGCGCTCTCCGAGCGTTCGATCTGCGCCAGGATCGCCAGCGCGTCGTCGAGGCTCTGGAAGTTGAAGACGTTCTCGAGGCCGTCGGCGTTCGGCAAGGGATTCGCACGGCCGCCGGTAGCGACCAGCAGCGTGTCGTACGACAGAGTCTTGCCGGAGGCGAGGTGTACTTCCTGATCGGTCGGGAAGACGGTCAGGACGGTCTGTTCGAGGAGCAATTCGATCTGGCGCTCCGCGTGCCAGGCGACGTTGTGGATCGTCACCTTTTGCTGGCTGATCTTCTGCTTGAGAAACGGCGGCAGCGCGATCCGGTTATACAGGGAATGAGGCTCGTTGGTGATGACCGTGATCGAGGCCGCCGCATCGGCTTTTCGGATGTGCTCGGCCGCGGTGGTCCCGGCGATCCCGTTGCCGACGATGACGAACTTCCTTGGCAGGATCGACAATCTCTCTCCTCCGTCGAGGTGCATTTTCTGGGCAAAAATCGCCACAAAAAAATAGCGACATTGTCAACGTCGCGGGAAAGGAACCTGGAGGGTAGATCGACGGATCATGGCGTGCCACTGACTGCGCGGTGCAGAGTAGAACCTCTCAGAAATTGTCTCACAACAGGTCTGTGGGTGCCCCGAAGACACCCACAGACCTGTTGTGAGACAATTTCTGAGTGCTGGCATACGGATTCTCTCGCGGACAGCAAAAAAGCTTCCTGGCGGTGACCGATTGTACCGGCGGGTTGCCCCGCCAGGATCGTAGGCGCTGCGGCCTTTCACGACCGTGTTCGGGATGGGAACGGGTGGGACGACCGCGCTGCAACCACCAGGAAGCCAACGGAGGACTGAGTTGATGAGGACTGAGTCGATAAGGACTGAGTGGGGACGACCGATCGTCCTGCACTCAGTCCTCATCACTCATTCCTCGGTACTCGTCCGGTCGGGGCGCCCAGATTTGAACTGGGGACCTCGTGGTCCCAAACCACGCGCGCTGACCAAACTGCGCTACGCCCCGCTTCCTGATATTATACCGGATCGCGGGAAGTACGTCAAAGCGGACTAGCACGCTAGCGGCTTTCTGCCGGGAACTGCCTTCCAAAGTAGCGCCCGCGGAGCCGTGGGTCCAGTGGGGGCACGTCGGCGAGTGACCTTCGTAACCGCGGCCCGGCCGGCGGTGCCATGCTCACGATCTCGCGATCGAACGGGCAGGTCTGCCCCAGGAAGTCCAGAAATTTCCCGGTCTCGACCAGATCGATCAATCCCGCCAATCCCCGACGGGCGCCTTCCTGCTCGGCCCTGGTGATCCATCCCCGCTGGACGGCATCGGCGAACGTGTCCTCGTCGATCACCGCGTGCTGTCGTCCGTCGGGTGCCACCAGTACGTCCAGTTCTAGATCCACATTGTACCCGTCGGTGCCAATAGCAAAGAAGGGCGTGCAGACGTCGCAGTTGAAGCACCAGTCGATTGGCCATGGCTCTGTCACGAAGCTGCCATCGAGGCCGAGGGTGCAATTGACTTCGAACCAGTAGGAGAAGAGGGCATAGTGGCGCAGCACGAGCCCCGACTCGACTTGCACGTCGTAGACCAGCGCCTCCTCGTCCCAGCGGCGGAGGGCCTGCGTGGGCACGGTGAAGACCCGGACTTCGTCCGGGGAATGAAGGTTGTGAAACTGAAAGGTATCTGACATCACGCCAGCTTCGAACAGAGACCCTCGACCCCGTGTCGCCTACTATGTCGGCCCAAGCGTTCGCCAGTCGTCCAGGGCCAGCCCTTGCGGGTCGTAGACGATTTTACCGGCGCGAAGCGTCAGCAGACACTCTAACTTGCGATCGCCGAGCAGCTTCCCTTTGCCGCAGTCCCAGTAGCCGAAGGTGCCCATCCGGAGCTGCAGCACGGCGACGTCGGCCTCGGCGCCCTCGCTCAAGGTGCCAAGCTCGGGGCGGCCGATCTCGCGGGCCGGGGTCACCGTCGAGCGGTGGATCAGGTCCTTCAGCGACATGCCCAGATTCAGCATTTTGGACACGGTGTGGAGCATGGTGAAGACGGGACCGTTGACGTTACCGGTGTGCTGGTCGGTGCTGATCGAGTCCGGCTGGTAGCCCTGCTCCAGGCACGGCACGGCCAGGCGATACCAGAAGCTGCCGGCGCCGTGACCGAGGTCCAGGATGACGCCGCGGCGGCGCGCTTCCCAGATGTAGTCGTAGACTCTCCCGTTCTCGTCGAGCGACGGGATATGTCGGGCGTAGATGTGGGTGTGGATGTCGCCCGGGCGCATTTTCTTCAGGAGCAGGTCTTCGTAGCTGCGTTCGGGTTTGGGGGCGAAGTCGAACATGGCGGGCATGCCCGCCAGCTCGCCGGCCTCCAGAGTGCGGTCGACCGCGGTCCAACCATGCTGCATGAAGTGCGCCGTTTTGATCCCCACGACCACGTCGGCGTGCTTCCGCGCCATTTCGGCGGTTGGCGCCGGGTCCATCTGGGCCGGGTCCTGCTCGTTTGCCGGGACCTCCATGCCCGTCGAGACGATGTTGACGTACGCGAGGACGCGGCATTTGACCCGGTCGATCACCTCGGTGCGGAAGCGCTCGAAGTTGCGCCAGCCGGCGGTGCCGGTGTCCACGGCCGTCGTGACGGCGCCGGGGAAGGCGTGATCGTCCGGACTGACGCCCAGGCGGGGGCAGGTGGCGAAGTAGTGGACGTGGATGTCGACGAGACCCGGCACGACGTAGCTGCCGCCGACGTCGATCACGCGGGTGGCGCGCGACGTCGCGATACTCGACGCGACCCGCGCGATCTTTCCACCAGAAATCGCCACGTCGCAGGTCCCATCGACGTCGTTGGCCGGGTCGATGACGTGTCCGCCCCGGAGAACAAGCTCGTCGCTTCCGTCGGTCGCTGGCGCGTTGCTGGACACGGTACCATTCCTCCTTTGGTTGATGGGGCAAGGCTATCAGCGGGGGAGGGGTCGGGTCAAGGCGGCGAGCACGGGTGATCCAAATCTCGCGGCCACTCGTAGTAGCTTTCGTGGACGGGCCCGAACGCGGGTCGCGGCACCAGACGACGTCTGGGAGAGCGTGCTCCGTGAGCTGCAGGCTCAGGACGTACAGCGGGCGCTCGCCGCGCTGCCAGAAGAGCAGCGAACGACCGTTTTTCTCGCGTTATTCAAGGGACTGACCCACGCCCAGCCCGGACCTGCGTCGCCGGGTCCAGCCGCCCCGATCGAGCTTCTTCTCACACCTGGACGGCTGGCTGGTGGCAGCGGCGCTCCTGCTGGTGTCTCTGGGCCTCGGCGCCTGGAACTATTCGCCGCAGGGACAGCTGAACGCGCTGCACGCACGCCCCACGTTGCGGGCCGCTTCGCAGGCAACGGCTGACGCGCCCGGTGGCGCGGGCAACGTCACGGCGACCTCGACGGGCGGTAGCCTCGTGGCCGTCACCAACCTGCCGCCGCCCGCCATTGGGCTCGCCTACGAGGCGTGGGTGATCGATGCCAGCGGGCCGCGGCCGGCCGGCACCTTCGTCACGACTCCCGACGGTCACGGCACGCTCCTGCTCACGCAGCAGACTGCCATCGGCGAGACCGTGGCGATCACCGCCGAGCCCTCCCCCGGCCGCCCCGTCCCGACCGGCAAAGTGCTACTCGAAGGCGTTACTCGTCACTCGTTATCGCCGCCAATCCTCCCCATCTCCCCGGTGGCGCTGCGAGATGCCGAAGAGAATCGCGACCGTGGCCGCGCCGACGGCGACGTTCAGGAAGGCGATGACGGGCAATTGCGCGGTCACCAGCACGTCGGCCAGTCCGATGAAGAAGCCGATCAGCAGCGCGACGTAGGTGGTACGCGACCGGCCGTGAACGACTTGCTCGACGGCGTCGCGCCCGGCTGGGTTGTCCGGCCACGGACTGCGCGCGACCGCGTGGGCGATGATGGCGGTCGCGATCAAGAAGGCCCCGGTGACGACGACGATACCTGTGATCAGATCCATGCTCTTGCTCACTACACGACAAGTCGATGCCCGTGCTCACTTCAAGGAGCACGCCAACGAATCGGCACGGATTTTGCCAGCAATCTTGTCCCGCGCTACGTAGCGGGCACCTGGACTAGTCAGGAGGAGGTAGTATGCGCGAACCGATTCGAGAGCCGAATCCTCAGGAGCAGCGCACCGGTCGAGCACCCGAAAATCTGCGCTATGTCGGACCGAACCCAGCCGGCGAGGCCGTGCCGTTCATACGCGGCCTGGTTGAATGGTCTCCGACGTGGGGCGGTATGTTCGTCTCGCTCGGCATCTTGCTGTTGCTGAGCGCGCTCGGCGTTGCGATCGGCGTGGGTTCGGGCGCGACCGGAGTCGCCATCTGGGAGGCGATCAGCGTGATCATCGCCTTCTTTATCGGCGGCTGGTTCACCGGCCGGACCCTGAACATCGTCGACTCGCTGGTGGCCGCGGCCCACGGCCTGCTCACCTGGGCAGTGTCGATCGTGTTCCTGGTTGCATTCTTCGTCGCCGCCACCCTCAGTGGGATTGGCTCGCTGGCGACGGCGGCACGGCTGCCGTTCGTCGCGGGCCTGCTCGGCTTCCTTGGGATCGGCGTGCCCACGGGTGCAGCGACCGCGGCCGCATCGAGCGCGGTGCTGTCGTCGTGGGTGGCTTTCATCATCCTGCTGCTGTCCGTGATCGCGGCGATCGTCGGCGCCCTGATCGGGAACCAGGGCCGGTTGACCGGCGCCGCCCCGCAGGAGCTGAGCCGGCGGTAACCCCACGCTCGGCTGGTGGATCCCCATCCACCAGCCGAGGACCTTTACGTCTCACCCACCAGTGCCAGCAGGTCCGCCTCGCTCAGCACTCGAATACCCAGCTTGCGGGCCTTCTCCAATTTGCTCCCCGGCGCGTCGCCACGGACGAGGTAGGTCACTTTCGCGTTGACGGAATCGGCCATGCGTCCGCCTGATTTCTCGATCAGATCCTCGTAATAGCGTCGAGGCTTCGCGAGGGTGCCAGTGATGACCAGCGACGCGCCGCTCAGCTTGCCGGGCGTGGGTGCGGCTGCTCCGACGACATCTCCGGTGGCGGCGTGCCCGATCCCCAACTCCAGCAGATCGTCGACCAGGGCCCGGTTGTCGGGATGCGCAA
>DATLRG010000542.1:0-19734 GCA_035534795.1 Chloroflexota bacterium | reverse complement strand
AGATCGCCCGGCGCAAGGACGCCGGGGGCGGCCTGTTCCCGCGCCGCTCCTACGAGTGGCGCTTCTACAACGGGCTGGGCCAGCTGGTGCAGACCCAGACCGACTTCGACCGGTCGGGGGTGCCGATCCGCGCCCGGGACGTCAACGACCTGTTAGGTGCGCTCAGCGCGGACGGCGGCAGCGCTCCCTTCGCCCCGGTCAGCACCGGGGCCACGACGATCCAGGCGCAGCACTTCAGCCTGCTCCAGGCGAGTATCCAGGGTCGGTGGACCGCGGCCGGGCTGGGCGCCGTGCCGGGGTGGAGCAGCGGGGTGACCCCGGGCGGACCGAGCTTGAACACGACGAAGACGCCGATTTACGGCAGCGACCTGGTAGACCTGCGCCAGTGGCTCAACGTCTACGAGCTGCTCCAACCCGCACCCTTCCACGGCTGGTCCAACGCGGCGGGCACGGTGTTGGTGGTCAACACGTTCTACGACGGGCGGGGCCTGCGCGCGAGCCAGTCGGTCCCCCACCTGCTGGCGCTGAACGTGCCCGGCCAGTTCAACAGCGGGGACTGGGGCCCGACTAAGAACCCCCAGACGAGCTCCACCTACGATGCGCTGCAGCGGCCGCTGACCCGCGTCCAGCCGGATGGCACGGCGACGTATCGCTGGTTGTACAGCGGTTTCGCCACGACCACCATTGACGAGAACAACCACCAGAGGGTGGCGACGACCGACGCGCTCGGGCGGGTGGTCAGCGTGCAGGAGTACACGGGAAGCTACCCGTCGGCTTCCCTGCTCAACACGACCAGCTACGGCTACGACGTCGCCGACCGGCTCGTGTCGATCCGCGACCAGGCCGGCAACTCCTGGAGCATCGTCTACGACAGCCTGGGGCGCAAGACGAGCGTGACCGATCCCGACCTGGGGACCTGGCACGACAGCTATCCGTCGACGCCCACGCTCGACAACCCGCTCTGGCTGGTCCAGACCCAGACGGACGCGAAAGGGCAGGCGCTCAGCTACCAGTACGACGTGTTGGACCGCATGACCAGCAAGGCGGGATCGGGCCTCGCGATCGGGTACGGGTACGACAATGGGACGAACGGGATCGGGCGCCGGACGAGCCTGAGCGATGGCGCGGGGACGGCGAGCTATACCTACGACCGTCCAGGTCGGCTGGTCAGCCTCACCCGGACGATCAATGGGTCGAACTATTCGCTCGCGACCAGTTACGATGCCCAGGACCGCGTGCTCAGCCTGACCTACCCCAATGGCGACGTGCTGCGCTACTCTACGGCGACCACGGGCTGCCCGTCGCCGCAACGCTCAACGGCACGCCCCTCGTCACGAGTGCGACCTACAACGCGCTCGGGAAGGCCAGCGCCCTGCCGCTGGGCAATGGTCTGCAGACGGTCTGGCAGTACTTCGGGATCGACGTCCAGGCGAGCGTCGCCAACCGCTGGTACGGCCTGCCCTACCAGGTCCAGACCGGCTCCCTCCAGGACCAGGCCTTCGCGACGACCAACGGCTACGACCTGGTCGGCAATCCGACGGCGATCGCCTACGGCGATCACACGAGTGAAGCCCTCAGCGTCGGCTACAACGAGCTGAATCAACTGACCTCCTTGAGCGGCAGCGCCTCGGAGGGCTACGGCAATTACCTTCAGGGGACCGCCGACATCGGCAACCTGCTCGGTAGTCGCGCGGGCAGCTACGGCTATCCTGGGGGCCACCCAGCCCCACCCCCACGCGCCCAGTGCGGTGAGCGGCGTCGGCTCCTACCGGTATGATGCCAACGGGAACCGGACGAGCGATCCGACCGATAGCTACACGTACGATATCGAGAACCACCTGACCCAAGTCAGTCAGGGCGGCACCACCATTTTCCAAAACACCGTCGATGGCGACGGCGTTCGGCTGGTTCGGGTGGCCAACGGCAAGACCACGCACTACGTCGGGGACTGGTACGAGTACGACCTCAACGCGGGTGTCCCGGCGGTGTATTATCCTTTCAACGCCCAGCAGGTCGCCAGGACACGCGAGGCGGCCGGCAAGCACGAAGGCGTTTATCTCAACACAGTGGTTTGAGCGACCACACGGCGCTCAAACCACTGTGTTGAGACAGTTCCTTCGTGCTGTCACTCGCTCAACTTCAGCACCGCCATGAACGCTTCCTGCGGGATCTCGACGTTGCCCACCCGTTTCATGCGCTTCTTGCCTTCGGCTTGCTTTTCCAGCAGCTTCCGCTTGCGGGTCACGTCGCCGCCGTAGCACTTGGCCAGGACGTTCTTGCGGATGGCCGAGATCGTCTCCCGGGCGATGACCTTGCTGCCGATCGCCGCCTGGATCGGCACTTCGAAGAGTTGGCGCGGAATCAGCTTGCGCAGCCTCTCGACCAGCTCCTTGCCACGCGGGTAGGCGTGGTCGACGTGGGTGATCATCGAGAGCGCGTCGACCGGCTGGCCGTTCACCAGAATTTCGAGCTTGACCAGGCGCTCGGGACGGTAGCCTTCCAGCGTATAGTCCAGCGACGCATACCCCTGCGTCCGCGATTTGAGCTGATCGAAGAACTCGACCAGAATCTCGCTAAACGGGACGTCGTAGGTCAGCAGCACGCGGTTCTCGTCGAGATACTCCATTTTGTCGAAGTTACCGCGCTTCTGGCTGACGAGCTCCATGATCGCACCGATGTAACGGCTGGGCGCGACCACGCTGATCTTCACCCAGGGTTCCGCGATCTCGGCAATCTCGTTGAGCGGCGGCAGGTCTGACGGATTGTCGATCTGAACCGTCGTGCCCTTCGTCGTCGTCACCTGGTACTCCACGCTGGGCGAGGTGGTCAGGATGTTCAGCTTGTACTCGCGCTCGATGCGCTCCTGGACGATCTCCATGTGCAGCAAACCGAGGAAGCCGCAGCGGAAGCCGAAGCCGAGGGCGGCCGAGCTCTCCGGCTCGAAGGAGAGCGATGCATCGTTCAGCTTCAGCTTTTCCAGCGCCTCGCGGAGGTACTGGTAGTCGTTGCTCTCGACGGGATAGAGGCCGGCGAAGACCATCGGCTTGGCCGGGCGATAACCCGGCAGCGGTTCGGCCGCGCGATTGTCCGCCAGCATCAGCGTGTCGCCCACGGCCACGTCGGCCACGTTCTTCAGGCCGGTGGCGACGTAGCCAACCTCGCCGGCCTCGAGCGACTCGACCGGGACCATTCCGGGCGTGAAGCGACCGATCTCGAGCGTCTCGGTCTCCTTCGCGGTCGCGTGGACCACCAGCCGGGCCTGCGTCGGAATCGAGCCATCGACGACGCGGACGTAGGCGATAACGCCCTTGTAGACGTCGTAGTGCGAATCGAAGATCAGCGCGCGCAAAGGCGCCGCCGGGTTGCCACGCGGCGCGGGAATGCGGTGGACGATGGCCTCGAGCACCTCGTCGACGCCGATCCCTTCCTTCGCCGACACGCGGAGCACCTGGTCGGCCGCGATGCCGATCACGTCCTCGATCTCGCGCGCCACTTTGTCCGGCGCCGCGTTCGGTAGGTCGATCTTGTTGATGATCGGCACGATCTCCAGGTCGTGCTCTAACGCCAGGTAGGTGTTGGCGAGCGTCTGGGCCTCGATCCCCTGCACGGCGTCGACGACCAGCAGCGCGCCCTCGCACGCGGTCAGGCTGCGGCTGACCTCATAGTTGAAGTCGACGTGCCCGGGCGTGTCGATCAGGTTAAGCTCGTAGGTCTGACCATCGGCCGCGACATAGGTCATGCGGACCGCCCGCATCTTGATCGTGATGCCCTTCTCGCGCTCGAGGTCCATCGAATCGAGGAACTGCTCGCTCATCTCCCGCGAGCTCACGGTCCCGGTCCGCTCGAGGAGGCGATCGCTGAGCGTCGTCTTGCCGTGATCGATATGAGCGATGATCGAAAAGTTCCGGATGTTTTGCTGTTTCATAAATTTCCTGTTTAAGTATACGTACTGGCAAGCCCGGCGTCAAACGGGGGTCGGGGGTTTGGGGTTTGGGGTCGAAGCCGCGGATTCGCCGCACCGCAAACCCCAAACCCCCGACCGGTCTCCGGGGTGTGGTAGAATGGAACCACTGTTCTGTAGGAGCCTGACCGTGCGCACGACCTCCGGCCGGGATGACGCCACCCTGTCTCTGGCGAAGGACCTGTTCAACCTGGGTGCCGTCACCTTTGGCGATTTTACTCTCGGGCGGACCGCGGTGCATTCGCCAGTCTACATCGACCCGCGCCGGATTCTCGGCGAGCCGGCGTTGCTGGGCCGCGTCGCGCGAATCCTCGACGCGGAGATCAGGGCGGGCCAGGGGCGCCGGCGGCCGCGCCTCTCACCCTTTAGCCTGGTCGCCGGCGTTCCTTTCGGCGGATTGCACCTCGCGCTCGCGTACAGCCTGCTGAGCGAAGTCCCCATGTGCTACGCCCGACCGGCGGTGACGCGCGGAAAAGACCACGTGATCGAAGGGCACCACGAAGTCGGTCAGACCGCCTTGATCGTGGACGACTTGATGACCGGCGGCGGCAGCATTCTCCAGAATGCCCATATCCTGGAAGAGTTCGGCCTCACTGTCCGGGACGCCATCGTCCTGATCGACCGCGAGCAGGGCGGCGCGGAGAACCTCCGTCAACACGGCTACAACGTGATCTCGATCCTGCGCCTGAAAACGATGCTGACCTATTATCACGAGTCGAGTCTGATCACGCCGACGTGGTATGAGCGCAGCATGAACTATCTGGCAGGAGGCCAAGGGGGAAGTGCTGGATGATGTGGGTGAAACATTGGCCCGAGCCAATGTTTCACCCACATCATCCAGCACTTCCCCCTGGCCCCTCACCAGTACATCACTCGATGATCAGGAGGTCGCACGTGGCGCAACCGGTGTACCGCGCTCCGCGGATGACGGCAGACACATTCTTCACCCTACCAGATGATGGCCACCGCTACGAGTTAATCGATGGAGAATTGACTGAAGCGCTACGCAAGATTTGGCGTGCCATGGTACTGGATCGCGGATCCGCGAAAGAGGATCTTTGACGAGTTAGAGCTGGTCGACGGCGCCTACGTTCGACGGTCGTCCCTGGAGGGGGACGCGGTGTTCGAGCCGGCCATCTTTCCAGGGCTGAGCATTAGTCTGGACGAGGTCTGGCCCAACCTCCAGGAAGGCACGCCGGAGGAATGACCGCATCAAGGATTCTTCAACTGATGCCGCGCCGCAGCAGTCGACGCAGCTGCCCGACCTCGCTGGAGCCAAGCAGCGCGGTCACCCCCAGGTAGACGGCTCCGCCGATCGCGACCGCACCCAGCACTAACAGCAGGCCCCCGAGAGGTCGCCCGAGGGGCGCTGCTGCCTGGATGAATCCTAGCACGATAGCTCCCATCAGCAACGACGCCGCCAGGCTCTTCAGCGCGGAGCCAGCCAGCCGGTGGACCTCGAGACCGGGAACCCGCCGGTGGGCAACGGCGAACAGGGCCACGGCCTCGACCGTGCTCGCCAGCGCGGTGGCCAAGGCCAGCCCATTCTCGCCCATCGTTCGGATCAAGACGAGCGCCAATGCCAGGTTGACGACCATCGCCAGCGCCGCCACTTTCACCGGCGTCAACGTGTCGTGCAGGGCGTAGAACGCGCGGGTGACGATTTCGGTGGTCGCCATGCCGAACAGCCCGATGGCATACAGCCGCAACGCATCCGCGGTCATCGTCGTCGACGTCGCGGTGAACTCACCCCTCTGGTAGAGGAGTCGAACGATCGGGTGGCTGAGCACCACCAGCCCGATGCAAGCGGGGATGGTCAGGTAGAGGATGAAGCGGGTCGCGTTCAACAGCGTCTGGCTGAGCTCAGAGTGGTTGTCGGTCGCCCCCTGCTCGGCTAGCGCGGGAAAGACGGCGGTGGAGATTGCCATGGCGAAGATGCCCAGCGGCAGCAACGTGAGCTGCCAGGCGTAGTTCAGAGACGAGATGCCGCCACGAATCCTCGACGCGAGCACGAGGGTCACGAGAAAGTTGACCTGTGCGACCGCGAGACCGACTGCACGAGGGCCGATGAGCCTGCCGACTGCCTGGACGCCCCGATGCCGAAGGTCGAGTCGCGGGTGGAAGGCGAAGCCGATCTGGCGAAGTCCAGGAACCTGGATCAAGAGGAAGCCGGCGGAGCCGATCAACGCGCCAAGTGCCAGGCCATAGACGCCGAGACTCCGACCCAGGACGACGGCGCCGAGGATGATCCCGACGTTGTAGGTGGTGGGGGCGAGCGCTGCGAGGAGGAAGCGGTGGTGAGCGTTGAGTGCGCTGGTGGTAAAGCAGCCGAGGGTGAAAAAGACCGGACTGAGCAGGACGATTCGCGCCAGATTCGCGGCCAGCGCCTGATAATCTGGTGTGAAATTGGGCACCATCAGCGGCATCAGCGACGGAGCGAAGACCATCGCGACGAGCACCACCGGCAGCAAGACGACCAGAGCAAGGGTAAAGAAGATGCGGACCATCTCCCAGGCCTGATCTTGTTCGTCCTTCGCGAGGTACCGGGTGTACACGGGGATGAACGCGCTGGTAACGGCGGCGCCTGCCACGACCTGAAAGATGATATCCGGCACCTTGACCGCGGCGTTATACGCGTCGAGCTGCGGGCCGGTCCCGAAGCGATAGCTGATCGCGATCTCGCGCAGCACGCCGGTTAGTCGACTACAGACGTACGCCGCCATCACGATCGCGGCCGCGCCGGCGAGCTGGCGCGTGCGCTCCGTCGCGAGCATCAGCGCGCTCCAGACTTGACGCGGCCTCGTCGCCGGACCCGTTCGATCATGGCCCGGCGCGCGTCGATCTCGACGGAGTCGTCGAGCGGCGACAGCACGACGTCGTCGCCGTGGCGGCGGCGCAGGGCGAGGAGGATCAGATGGTCGGCGAGCTCAGGGTTTTTTGGCAGGAGCGGTCCATGGAGATAGCAACCGAAGGCGTTGCGGTACCTGGCGCCTTCCTGCCCGTCTCGGCCGTTGTTGCCGGCGCCGACGACCGTCTGCCCCAGGCAACGGCCGTTTGGACCGAGGAACGTCCGTCCGCTGTGGTTCTCGAAACCGACCAGGTCGACGACCTGATCGCCCAGGTCCGCGCGGACCACTACATCGCCGATGAAGCGTCGCGGTCCGGCGACCGTCCAGGCGTCGAAGAGGCCGATGCCGGGGAGCGTCTCGCCGCCGCCGGCCTTGAAGTAATGCCCGAGCAACTGGTACGTGCCGCAGACCGCGAGCACGGCCGCGCCATCCTCGACTGCTTCGATCAGCGCTTTGCCGGTGTCGCCCTGGAGATCCTGACTCACCGCGACCTGATCGCGGTCCTGGCCGCCACCCATGACCAACAGATCGCACTGCTTCAAGGGCGCTCGATCGCCGACGCCGCGTTCAATTATGTCAAGTTCAATGCCCCGCCAACGGCAACGCTGGGCGAGGGTCAGGACGTTGCCGCGGTCGCCATAGACGTTCATGCCGGAGGCGTAGAGGTAGCAGAGCGACAGGCGCATCAATCTTCCCAGAAGTAGCTGGCGTAACCGCGACGGCTCAGCAGCGTTCGCAGCTCGATCATCGCGGTGTAGGTTGGCAGGATGTAGAGCGTTCCGCCCTCGGGCAGGCCGGCCAGGCCATCGTCGACCAGTTGCTCGGCCGATCCGACCTGGTGGACCCGGTTGGTCGGCGTGCCCGCGTACTTCAGGCGCACCGCCATGTCCCCGGCGCGCGTCCCTCCCACGAGGACGCGCTCGCACCGCCCCGCGAGCACTTCGACGTCGGCATCCCAGAGCCAGGAGACGTCGGTGCCATCGGCGAGGTTGTCGTTGATGGCGATGGCCAGGTGCTTGGGACCCGGCTCCTGGAGGATCGTTCTCAAGACTTCGGTGAAGCCGACCGGGTTCTTGATCAGGACGACGAAGAGAGTCCGTCCGCCGATCGTGATCCGCTCCAGCCGGCCGAACGCGGCGCTGAATCCGACGACGCCCGCGTCGATCGCGTCGATCGGCACGTCGAGCGCGAGCGCACCGCTGACCGCGGCCAGAAGGTTGTAAACGTTGTAGAGTCCGGGCAACCGGAAGCGCCAGCGACGCGTGCCGAAGGACGCGGCGACGTCGACGTCGCTGGAGTCGACTCCGTTCAGCGACACCGCCGTCACTGCCAGATCGAGCGGGGGCCGCTCGAAGTCGCCGGTTGGGCAATGGTACGTTCCCACGTGGGCGTAGCGGACCGTGTCGTAGCGAAGCGGCGTGGCGCAGAGCGGACAGTTCTTGGAATCGGCGGCGTGACCGACGGGCGCGTCGCCGCTTTCTCTGGTGTCGAGCCCGAAGTAGACCGTACGAGCGCGAATGCCACGGCCGAGAGCGGCGATGCCTGGATCGTCGGCGTTCAAGACCACGGTGGTCTCGGGAGGAAGCTGCTGAAGCGCCGTCCGCCAGAGGCCAGCCACGAAGTCGATCTCGCCATAGCGGTCGAGCTGATCCCGGAACAGGTTGGTGAGCACGACGACGCGAGGTCGAACGGCGCCGAGCAGCCGGGGCATCACGGCCTCGTCGACCTCGAAGAGGCCGCTGTCGCCATCCGGGCAGCCAGTCAGGTTGCTTCGCTCGAGCAACGCGGCGGTCACGCCGCTCGCGAGGTTCGCACCGGCTCGGTTGTGGATTGGTTGCCAGCCGGCGCGCTTGAGAATCGTCGCGAGCAATCGGCTGGTGGTGGTCTTGCCATTGGTGCCGGTCACGAGTGTCGTTCCACGTGGTAAGCCGAGCGCCAGCTTGGCGAGCGCGGCGGAGTCGAGCCACGCAGCGAGGACGCCGGGCAGCGCCGTTCCGCCGCCGGCGCCCAGCCGTCGACTCGCCAGCGAGGCGACCTTCCCCAGCAGCACCGCGGATGACAGGCGCAGATCCCAGCCAGACCTGGCCGGCGGCGCCGGGGCAGCTTTGCCGACTGTATCGACGTCCATCGAGAATCCCCGCTGAAGATGCTACCGGCCTGCTCAAAGTATAACAGATGTGAGGAACCCGGCCGGCGTGCCGTGAAATACCAGGCAAGAAAGCTGCCAGGAACCGCGGGACGTTATTCCGGCGGTATGCAGTATGCGGTAGTCTCCGTCTTATCCGCTGGCAGGCGCTATGTCGGGCGTCTAATCGTTTGCACAAGATGTTGAAAGCGATGGACCTGGATGCTACAATATTGGGGAGATGCCAGCTGGAGGAGACAGGGGGGGACGTTGGGCACCGCGGTACTCGTATTGAACCAGAATTATGAGCCCCTCAACGTGTGCAACGAAAGGCGTGCAATCGTGCTGATCGATCGGGGCAAGGCCGAGATCCTCGAGCACGGCTCGGGGCAGATCCGCACGCCTTCGCAGATGTTCGCACGTCCTTCGGTTATCCGTTTGATGTACCTCATTCGGCGACCGCGGCCGAAGGCCCGGCTCACCAGGCGGGAAGTCTTCATGCGCGACAACTTTACCTGCCAGTACTGCGGCGTGCGCGGCAAGGATCTGACCATCGACCACGTGATTCCACGCCACAAGGGCGGAAAGCACAGCTGGGACAACCTGGTCAGCGCCTGCCGGCCCTGCAATCATCGCAAGGGGGGCAAGACGCTCGACGAAGCGAAGATGTCGCTCCGTCGCCCGCCTGCCCAGCCGCGTGTATCGCCGTACTATCTGCTGAACCAGTACCTGCAGTCCTACACGGAGTGGCAGAAATTCGTCCCCGAGTGGGAGCTGACGCCGCTGATGGCCGCGGCTGGCTAATCGCGAGAGCACGCGACACGCGGTGTTGAGTGAGCGTGGCGCATACGGCACGCTCACTCAACACCGCGTGTCGCGTGCTCGTTCATGTAGTGGGAGCAGCCTCCCGTACCGAGCTCAGGCCAACAGCAGCGCGCGCAGCTCCCCCTCTTTTTCAGCCCGCGTCAGGGCGATCAGTTGATCGCCCGCTTGCAGCGGGGTATCACGCGTCGCCACGCTGGTCTGTCCGTCGTGAATGATCACCAGCACGAGCGTCTCGGCTGGTAGCGAGATCTCGTGAATCTTCTTCCCAGCGACCGCCGACCTCGGGGAAACCTCGGCTTCGACCAACTCGAGGTCGGCGTCACGCAGGATCCGCAAGTGGACGAGCGCTTGCGCCGGTAGCTCTTGCTCGATCTGCTGCATGATCAGATCGGTGCTCGAGACCGTCGCATCGATTCCGAGCAGGCGGAAAATCTGTTCGTTCTTCGGGTTGTTGATGCGCGCGATCGTGCGCGGCACATTGAACTTCTTCTTCGCCATCTGGCAGATGACGAGATTGTCTTCGTCGTCGCCGGTCACGGCGACGATGACGTCGGCCCGGTTGGTCCCGGCCTCGCTGAGGACGCTCGCTTCGCAAGCGTCGCCGCGTAAGACGACACTGCCAAGCTCCTCGTTGATGCTGTCGGACTTGCGGCGATCGCGCTCGATCACCAGCACTTCGTGGCCTTCGTTAATCAGCGTCTTGGCGAGATAAAACCCAACCTTGCCGCCCCCGGCGACGACGACATACATCTCAAGCTCCTAACGTGATTACGGATCACCCCACGCGTCGGGAAGAGCCAACGCAAAACGCAAATAGCGTTCACCCCACGCGTGGGGAAGAGTCATCGCGGGTCTCGCGGCAAGCGATCGGCTGCCGGTGTTGGCTTGGCGGCGCCGTTTCCGGAGTCATAACGATCCAGCATCTCTTCGATCAGGTGCGCTCCGAGCGCGGTGGGGCAGACCGTTTCCAAGCCGAGGGTTTGATACGTTTCCTCGCGAATCGGGTCGTAGATCCGCGTGATGACTTTGGGGACGTTGTGAAGCACCTTGGCCATCTGCGACGCCATGATGTTGGTGTTATCGTCGTTCGTCACCGCGGCGAAGACGTCGGCCTTCTCGATACCGGCTTTTCGCAGCACGTCGTCGTCGATTCCCTGGCCCACGATGGTGGTCCCCTTGAAGTCGGACGCGAGGCGCTGGAACGAATCGACGTTTCCATCGATCACCCGTACGTCGTGACCCTCGCCATCCAGCACGTTCGCCAATCGCGCACCGACCCGTCCACAGCCTAAGATCAATACCAGCATGATCCCTTTCTTTGCCTGACGAAGGGTCTCCGTCTGCTGAACGCTACCTTTTTACTCAGGTATGACGCCGGGCGAGCGTGTCGAGGACGTCGCTGCCTTGAAAAGCAGGCGAAGGGACGGGGGAACTGAAGTCCCTCGCGCTGGGCGACGCGGCTCTCCGGGACTTCAATCCCCCGTCGCTTCGCCTGGCTTTCAAGCCAGCGACTGCATACCCGACTAAAAAGCTAACGTTCATCAGGCGGAGGCGTCCTGATTCACAGCTTTGCTTGATCGGCGCCCGTCGTCGGCGCGTTCTCGGGCACGAGACGCCCGCGACTGAGCCAGACGCGGCACGGTGCGTTCTTCAGCACGTACGATGCCGCCGACCCGAGATCGCCCTCGCCGGGTCGCTTGCGTTGCGAGATTCCCATGAAAATGCCGTCGACCCCGCGTTCGACCGCCTCGTCGACGATGGCTGGCCCGACCTCGCGTGTCTGGAGCAGCGCGGTTTCCACCGGCACCTGAGCGTTTTCGCACCACTGTTCGACGGAGTCGAGCAGCCCCTCGCCCTTTTCAATCTCGGGCCCAACCTCCGCGTCTATCGGTAGCGATCGCTTGACCTCAATGACGTAAATCGCGTAGATCGTCGCGTTGAATCGGCGGGCCAGGGTCGTCGCCATCAGCAAAACGTCTTTGTCAGTCGTTCCGCCCGTCACCGCGATCAGCAGCTTCTCAACCTTCACCTGTCTACTCCAGTGGCACCGATGCCCGATGGCGCGATCAAGGGACTCTTGCTACCAACGGTCCGGCTCCGCGCGGGGCAGATAGGATGAGGCCCGTCGAGCACCAGTGAGCCACTTCTGAGGGAGTATACACCGCGCCCCAAGGCCCAGCAAGGTAACTTTCTCACGCGGGTATCACGCGGATTCGCCGTGGCTTCATCGCGGTCTGGCGTGGCTCGCGGCATCGTCGGCGGTGTTCCCAAGTTTTAACGCAACTGCGAGCAGCCCGATCGTCATCCAGACCATTGCCACGACGTGCGGAAAGTTCATGTCCACGAAGTGATGGTCGAAGATACCGGCGACCAGCGCAGAGATGAGAGCGGCAAGGCAGGACACTGCCAGGCTCGACGCCTCGTCGTGCGCCTGCCGACAGTGTCGCGCGGCCCGGAGGATGATGCTGCCCATGGTCCACAGCCAGATGGTTAACCCGACCAGGCCGACCTGTTCGGCGATCAGGAGGTAAATGCTCGAGACGCCAACGTACAGGTCGACGTTGGGCGCCGTGCCAAAGCCAACGCCAAACCACGGGTACTGGGAGATCAGGCGGAGCGCATCCTTGTACTCACCTAGCCGCATCAAGGTCGCCTGGTCCTTGATCTCGATCCCCGATTGGAGGTGTGACAGGAAGCTGCTTTGCGCGACTTCCCCGGTCAGAAGGATCACGACGACGATCACTCCGCCGATCAGCCAGAGCCGGCGATAGCGCAGAGTGGCGATGACCGCACAGCCAGCCAGGAACCCGACCAGCGATCCCCGCGAGTAGGTCAAGAGGAGGGCGGCGAGCATCGGCGCCAGCGCCACGAGAATCCAGAGCTTCCGCGAGCGCGGTCCCGGCGACGCCAGCAGCCCGACCGCCACGACGCCGCAGATCATGAGCGTCGCGCCGAGAATGTTCGGATCGATCGACGTTCCGATAGCGCGTTGGATCGTGGTGCTGGCGATGTATTGGAGAATGTCCGTCGCGGGATAGCCGACGTGGGATAGCGCGCGGAGGAGCGCCGTCGACGTCGCGACCGGCAGGTAGTAGAGAACGACTCCCAGCAGGCCTGACGCCGCGCCTCCTCCGACGAACGACAGCAACAGTCCTCGTAGAACCGCGAGGTCGCGGACGCAATTCACCACGCCGAAGAAGAAGATGATGCCGTCCAGCAGCTCCGCGAACTTCCGCACGTCGGAGGTCGTCGTCTGGTAGGCCGTGCCGAGGACGAACGAGGTGAGACACACGCCGATGAAAAGCAGGACCGGCAGGTCGATGCCGCTGGCGCGAATCCGCTCGCGACGGTCGGCCAGGAGGCGGAACAGCCAGAGCAGCAAGACCGGCACCAGGCACGCGTCGACGAGGGTTGGCCGGACCGGTCCGAGCGAGATGGGGACCGTTCCGAAAGGCAGCAGCGTCGCGACCCCGACGAAGCCGAAGAGACCAACACGAACGTCGGCGAACAGGCAGACCAGCCCGACCAATCCGACGAGGCCAGCGACCACGTAGAGCGGAGATGCCGCCGCGACCGCGACCCCGAGAGCAAGTCCGACCAGCAGCCCGAGCGCGGCCACCGCGACGTTGGGTGGAAGATTGATCCGACGGGCGCGATCGACCCGTTCGGCGCCACTCGATACCTTGAGTGCGCTTTCCATACGCGGCCAGTATACCACGTTGCTCCGCTGGCGAAATTGTCGGCTGTGATTGCCAGTGTTACAATGCCTGAGCGACTGCAGCGAAAAGGCGGTGACGTTGCGCACCGAAACGGCGCTACCCGGGAAGCCCGACCCGCCGGCCAGAGTATCGGCTGGTGGCCGCCTGGTCACGCGCGGAGATGTCGCCGTTCACCTCGCGCTGCTCCTGACGACCGTCGCGTTCTTCTGGCCGATGATCCGCCCGTTCGGTGCGCACTGGTACATGGCCGCGGGCGATTTCAGCCGCCAGTTCTACCCGTTCCGGACGTTCGAGGCCCACGAGTGGTGGCACTTGCGGATCCCCCTCTGGAGTCCGGACATGTTCGCCGGACACCCGTTCCAGGCCGACATTCAGACCGCGGTGTTCTACCCGCTGGCTCTGGCCAACGCGATTCTGTTCGGGCGACACGGGTTCCCTTTCTTCGCCCTCGAGGGCGAAGTCGTCGTGCATACACTGCTGGCCGGCTTCTTCATGTACTGGCTCGCCCGCTACATGACTCGCTCGCGGATCGGCGCGCTCGTCGCGGGATTGGTATTCGCCTTCGGCGGTTTCATCACGACGTACCCGGCCGAGCAGCTTCCCTTGCTGGAGACGGCGATCTGGCTGCCGTTGATCGTGCTGTGTCTGGAGCTGGCGGTGGGGCGGGGGAGGCCCGTTTTCTGGCACTGGCTGATCGCGGCAGGAGCGACGTTTGGCGTCGCGATGCTGGCCGGCCATCCGCAAACCGATCTCTTCATCGTGTACGCCACCGAGGCCTATCTCATCTGGCGCCTCTGGCGGACTCGGACCGACTGGCGAAGACTGGTCGTCGCCGCGGTGGTGTATCCCGCGACCGCCGTCGGCCTCGCGGCCATCCAGATTCTGCCGTCGCTCGAGCTACTGATCCAGAGCACGCGCGAGCAGATGGGCTACGTCGAAGCGGCCCGGGGATATCTCCCCTCGGCGTTGGTCGAGGTATTTGTCCCGCTCTGGCATGGCGAGAAGGCGTTGTCAATCGGCATCGTCGCGCTCTCGCTGGCAGCGATTGGAGCCTGGGCCAGCCGGCGCGAGCCGCTGGCCTTTTGGACGGTGGCTGGCCTGGTGGCCCTGCCGCTCTCGGTTGGCGGCGCGACGCCACTGTTCTGGGTGCTCTATCATCTCGCGCCCGGCTGGGACCTCTTCCGCGACCAGGAGCGGACGATCTACATCTTCTCCTTCGCCGGCGCTCTCCTCGCCGCGCGGGGCGTTGCCGAGCTTCAGCGACGGGACCTGAGAGCCTGGCTGATCCGACGCTGGTCGGTCGCCGCTGGCGCCGCCGCCGTGGCGTGTCTGGCGCTCTACGGATTTGGGCCGAGCCTGGCAGAGTCCGCGCCGCTTCGTGCGAACCTGGGTTTGAACGCGCTGGTTCTCGCGGCGCTGGCGGTCGTGCTGCTCGTGCGCGCCATCCCCTCATCGCTCAACCACTTTCTCGACGGATCTCGGGATGGCGCGGATTCGCCGCGAACCGCGCCCGGTTCCTTTTGTGGCGTTGCCCTGGCGGTCCTGGTCGGGGCGGAGCTGTTCGCGATCAATTTTGGGAACAATCTGAGTCCGGTCTCTCCGGACCCGGTCCCCCGACTCGCGCGCACGGCGGCGTACATTCAGAAGTTTCCGGAGCCGTTTCGCGTTCGGGGAATCAGCGAGGCTGTCTTTCCCTCGGACTACGGCACCGTCGTCGGCTTGCCGACGATCGGCGGCGATACGCCGTTCCAGTTGTCGCGCATGCACGAAATGCTGAACGCGGATGCTGACTGGCGCGTGTGGCAAATCCTCAACGTCAAGTTCTTCCTCAGCGATGGCGGCCCGTTGGCTGGTTTGAAGCTGGTGTTCCAGGATGGGGCGCTGAAGACGTACTTCATGGAGGACTCGCTACCGCGCGCCTGGGCGGTGCGCGCCGTCGAGGTCGCCCACGACCCGGCCGAGGCGAAGCAGCTGATCCTGGCGCCTGGCTATCATCCCGGCAATATCGTGGTACTCGAGCGGCCCACGTCGATCGGTCCGTTCGCGCCGGGTCCACGTCCGGACGTGCGAATCACACAGCTTGATCCCGAGCGGATCGAGATCGACGCCAACGCCGCGGCGAACGCGATGCTCGTCCTCGCCCAGCAGTATTACCCGGACTGGGTAGCTTACCGCGACGGCCAGCCGGTCACGACGTTCCGCGCAAATTACCTGGCGATGGCCTTCGAGCTGCCGCCGGGCAAGCACCAATATGAGATCGTCTATCGCCCATGGACGTTCTACCTGGGCGCGCTGATCTCGCTGGCGACACTCGCGGCGGCCGGCGCGGTCGTCCTCTCGCGCCGGCGAGGGCGTGGGGAGACGTCGCCTTGACCGTCGGTCGAGAACGATGGCTGGCGGTGGCCTGGTGGCTGGCGGCGCTGGCCATCGCCGCGCTGGCCCTCGCGCTTCGCGTCCACGCGCTCGGAGTGCCCAATCTGACCAACGACGAGTGGTTCATGCTGCGCAACCACGACCAGGGACCGCTCTGGATCATCCACCAGGCGCACACGTTCGAGCCCCACCCCTTGCTCTACTACCTCGGGCTCGCCGGCTGGATCGAGCTCGCCGGTCGGACCGAGTTCGCGCTGCGCTTCCCGTCGGCGGCGTCGGGCGTCGTGCTCACCGTCGGTGCGATGGGCCTTGGGCGCGCGGTCGTCGGCCAACGGACCGGCCTGATCGCCGGCGCGCTGGTCGCGCTGAATCCGTACCAGATTGCCGAGTCGCAGAACGCGCGGAACTACGCCCCGGTCGTCGCTTTGAGCGCGCTTGCGTCGCTGCTGTTCCTGCGAGCCCTGAGGGACCAACGACCGCGCGACTGGATCGCTTACGGCGTCGTCATGCTGCTGGCCCTGAACACTCACCTCGACGCCGCCCTCGTCCTGATGGTCCACGTGGCGTACGTTGGGGTGGGAGTCGGCGGTCGGCGGTTGAAGGTTCGGGATGCTTTGAAAAGGCGGATGGGCGCTCATCGGCTCAATGGCGCTGCCCTTCTCTCTCATCCCCAACCACGGAGCCCTGACCGCTGGAAGCCCTGGCTCATCACCACCGCGGTGGTTTCCGTCTGCTTCGGCCTGTGGCTGCTCTATGCCTGGCCGGCGCTCGTCGCGTACCACGGGTACTTTCCCGAGGCGGTCAGCCTCGAACGCGTGGTAGGTCGCTCGCTGGCCACGTTCAGCCTCGGCGCGGCGGTACCCATTCGGCAGGCGCTGCCGGCCTTCGCGCTGGCCGCCATCGGGCTGGTCTGGCTTGTCGGGCGCCAGCCGATGACCGCGCTCTTTCTCGGTTTGTACACCGCCCTGCCGATCCTGGCGGTGAGCCTGCTGTTTTTGGTGCGGCCGATGTTCGACGAGCGCTACCTGATCGTCCTCGCCCCGGGTTACCTGATCGTCGTCGCGGCGGGTTTGGAGGGATTGCTCCGCGCGGCGCTCCCCATCGGCATTCTCGCCGCCGCGGGAACGTTGCTCGTGCTGGCGCCGACGATCCCTGGCACCTATCAGTCCATGCTCACCGATCGTGCCGACTACCGCGCCATGGCGTCGTGGATCTCGACGTACGGGAACCCCGACGATCCGATCGTCGCGACGGGCTTCGGGCAGGCCGAGCTCTTCGACTACTACGACGGAGGCGCGCGGCAGGTCCACGTGCTCGACCAACCGGCGGCGCTCGCCGCGGATCTGCCGGTCGAGCTTCAGCGTCACGACGGCCTCTGGCTGCTGCCGTACTGGCAGGACCCCGCCGACGAAGCGGCGCTTGGCGTTCTCGATCGGATCGCGGCTCCGACGGCGGAACGCTGGTTTGTCAACACCCGCGCGCTGTACTTCGCGTCACCACGCCAACTCACCCTGGAGTCGGGCGCACGCGGTACCTGGGACAACCGCGTGACATTGGAGCAGTCCGCGATCACCGGCGCGGCGATTACTCCGGGCGATGCCGTGGCGGCGGAGATCCATTGGAAAGTCACCGCGCCAGCGGCCACTCCCAAGGTCTCGCTGCGACTCCTTGACGACGCCGGTGCGACCATTGCCCAGTCCGACGCGCCGCTGTCGACGACTCCCAGCCTGCCGCCCGGCACTGTCACGACCCGGATCGGCCTGCTCGTGCCACCGGTGGCGCCACCCGGTGCGTACACGCTGGCGATCCTGCTCTACCAGCCCGACTCCGGCGCGACGCTCGCGTTATCCGGAGCGTCGTCGGCGCAGAATGGCGCGCTCGTCCTGGGCCCCGTCCAGGTTGGCGTGCGCCAGCGGCCGGTCCCGCTGTCCGAAGCCGGCGTGGCCCTGATCCGTCCCGTCACCTTTTCGGCCGGCGTGTCGCTGGTTGGCCACGACGCTCTGGGACCGCCTCGCCCGGCCGGCGATTGGCTCTCGTTCGGGGTGCTCTGGCGCGCCGACCGCGCTCAGCTCCCCACGGTCGATCGCACCCTCCTGCTCGAGGACACACGCGGCGGCACGACGACGCTGACGACCGGACCGATTCTGCCGTCGGACCCCACGTCCCGCTGGTCGCCGGGGCAACTGCTCGAGGAGAGAATCCGCTACCAGATCCCGCCGACGGTGACGAGCGGTCAATATCGGCTACTCCTGGTGGTTGGGCCTGGTGGTACCGCCTCGACGGTGCTCGGCGACGTGGTCGTCTCTGGTCCCGAGCGGAGCTTCGCTCGACCAGCGGTCCAGCAGCGGATCGGCGCGCGCTTCGGCTCATTCGCGACGTTGCTCGGCGACCGCCTCGCCGCGAACACGGTGAAGCCGGGAAGTCCGCTGGACGTGACGCTGGTCTGGTCGGCGACGGCGACCGCGGACAAAAGCTACACCGCGTTCGTCCACCTGGTGGACGCCGCCGGCACGATTCGCGGACAGATCGACCGCGTACCGCTGAACGGTTCCCGACCGACCGACGGCTGGCTCAGCGGCGAGTACCTGACCGACGACTACCAGCCTCGGTTGACCGCGACCGCGCCGCCCGGTCAGTATCGGATCGACGTGGGTCTCTACGATGGAAAGACCGGCTCGCGCGTGCCCGTCGTTCTGACCAACGGATCCAAGAGCGATCACGTCGTCGTCGGAACGTTCCTGGTGGCTGGCTGACCGTGACTGATCGCCGTTCGCGCGCGTCGCCGCTGCTCTGTCTCGTGCCGATCATGCTCCTGGCCGCTGGCGTCCGCATTCTTGGTCTGGGCAACACGGATCTCTGGGGCGACGAAGCGTTCAGCGTGATGGCGTCGCTCGGCCCGGTGAACCACCTG
Source organism: Chloroflexota bacterium (assembly GCA_035534795.1). Classification (GTDB taxonomy): domain Bacteria; phylum Chloroflexota; class UBA6077; order FW602-bin22; family CADDYW01; genus JAJPKB01. The sequence goes on along the minus strand of DATLRG010000542.1, from coordinate 971 downwards.
CTGAGCATGCTGTCTACCGGCGAGCCACACCCCCCGCTCTATCCGTTCTTGCTGGTCGGCTGGCTTCGAGCGTTCGGCCACAGCGAGTTCGTCGCGCGGTTGCCGTCCGCGTTCGCCGGCATCGCCAGCGTCCCGGTCGTCGCCGTGCTGGCAAAGTCCTTCGTCGAGGAGCTCGGGGATGGGCGCGCGGTCCAGGCGTCTCCCGCCGCCGTATTGCCCACGCGCCCACTCGCCGCCATGGCAGCCCCGGTTATCGCCGGGTTGCTCGCCGCGTTGAATCCGATTCAGGTCTGGTATTCTCAGGAAGCGCGCATGTACGCGCAGGTCAGCTTTTTCGCTGGCCTGGCGACTCTCGCGCTACTCCGCCTCTGGCACGGCCGTCGCGGCAGCACCCCGCTGTACGTGCTCGCCATTCTGGGCGCCGCCGGGAGCCATTACTACGGTCTCTTCATCCCGCTGGCGCACGGCATCGCCGTGTTGCTCTTCGCTCGACGGCGGCGGGACGTCTTCGTCAGGTGGCTGCGCGCCGCGCTTGTTGCCGCGGTGCTCTATTTGCCCTGGGTCGTGATCGCGCTGAACGTCTTCACCAGCTACTACGGCGCGCAACCGGGCACGGTCGATCTCTGGGGCGTGGCGCTCAGCGCGTGGGTGCGGATCGCCGCCGGGTGGTCGTTGAGCTGGACTCACGCGCTCGTCGCCGCGGCGGTCGTCACGGCGCTGGTGGCCGTCGGCCTGGGCAGCCGGGCGCGGTCTGAGACCGAGCAGTTCAGCCGGGTGGTCCTGGCCTCCTGGCTCCTGACTCCGTTCGTAGCAGGATTCGTCATCTCGCTGATTCGCCCGCTCTACGCCGAACGCTATCTGGTCGTCAGCTCGCTGCCCTTCGCGTTGCTGATGACCCGGGGAATCGTGGGAATTGGGGGTTGGAGGGGCGCCGCGGAGACGTGGGGACGCGGCGCCGCGGCGCCGCGCGG
>DATLRG010000541.1:0-4206 GCA_035534795.1 Chloroflexota bacterium | reverse complement strand
CGTGCTTGAAGCAACCGTCGCACTCCTGATCCCCGGATTCGGTCCGGTGGCCGCGTGGGGCATCCTCACGGTGGCTCTCGAGAGCGCTGCTCTCGGGGCGGCGGCTGGTGGCCTCGTCGATGGGTTGACGGCTCTCGACGTCTCCGAGGACGCTGCCCGATCTTGCGAAGATCACCCCAAACGCGGGCGCCCCATCGTCGTCGTCAGGGCTGATGGGCGAACTGCTCAAGCGCAACGTATCCTCCGTGGCGTCGGAAGCATCCAACGAGCGTGACCTTCTCGACCAAGCGCTCCTCGCGAGCCTTTATGCTCACCTCCATTGGCCGAGCCCGCTTCTATCGACTGATGCTGGACACGACCCCTCATCCTGCCGTCGCGACAACCACACGGGCGCCAGTCAGCGCGATCAGCCCGGCGACGCGCGCCGAAATCCTCGGGCAGGATCACGAGCTTCTTGTACACCTCGTCCGGCGCGTAGCCGAGAACCGCCTTGAATGGCAGGCGTCAGGAGCGCGATGGACGCCATCGGCGGAGTCGGCTATGCTAAAGTAGGGACACGATGAGAACGACGTTGATCTGCTTGATGGGCGCAGCCCATCAAGCAGATCAACGTCGTTCTCATCGTGGAATAACGATAGTCGTCGTCGACCGATCATCCCAAACTGGGCACCGCGGAGGACCTCGTGAGCACACCGCCGGACCTGCTCGCCGTTTCCGACCTTGCCGCTGCCCTCGCCGGCCCACGAACGAACGCGGACGCCGAGCGCCTCGTCGAGCGGCTCCGCCAAACGGCGGGCGCCGATCAGCTGGCCCAGGGCGCCTGGGCGATGACCGACGAACTCGACGTCGTCTGGGCGATCGCGGCACCGGGCGCCGACCGGCCGCCGCGGGTCGTCTCCGAGGTGGGCCACCCTTTCGCGCGCGAGCTGACGCGCCTCGGGGACACCGACGTCTTCCTGACGATGGCGACCCTACCGGAGGGCGCCGCGCTGCGCTGGCACTACGAACTCGCCGGCGCGGCTGTCGGCGGGGGACAGACCGAGGTGTACCGCTCGCATCCGGACGGCCGCCGCCGGCCCGGCGTGCTCGCGGGCGAATTGATTCAGCAGCCGCGCTGGCGTAGCCAGGTGTTCGCCGGCACGGTGCGCGACCGGTGGGTCTACGTCCCCGCCGCGTACGATCCGTCCCATCCCGCCGGTACGAGGGTCTTCCAGGACGGCGGCACTCACTACAAAGATCACGTCCCGCCGGTCTTCGACAATCTGATCGCCGCCGGGGAGCCTCCGGTCACCATCGGTATCTTCATCAATCCGGGCGTGTTCGCCGACACGACCGTCTCAAACCGCAGCTTCGAGTACGACACCGTGTCCGACCAGTATAGCCGCTTCCTGCTCGAGGAGATCATCCCCGAGGGCGAGAAGACCTACCGCTTGCGCACGGACCCGGAGAGTCGGGCCATCGGTGGATTGAGCAGCGGGGGCATCTGCGCCTTCACCGTCGCCTGGCAGCGTCCGGACCAGTTCCGGAAGGTCCTGTCCTGGATCGGCAGCTTCACCAACATCGCCGCTGGCCCGACGCTGCGCGAGGGCGGGCACAACTATCCGGCATTGGTCCGGCGGGTGCCGAAGAAGCCGCTGCGGGTCTTTCTCCAGGATGGCGAGAACGACCTGAACCACCAGGCCGGTAACTGGTGGCTCGCGAATCAGGAGATGGCCAGCTCACTCGCGTTCGCCGGCTACGACTGCACGACTGTCTGGGGCAAGGGCTGCCATTCGCCGCTGCACGGCCGCGCGATCCTCCCCGACTCCCTGCGCTGGCTGTGGCGTGAGTGAATTGTGGCGTCCACGATTCTCTGATCGAGCAGAAGAGGAATCGTCGATGGCTTCGAACCAGTCCGAATCTCCAGCACCGCTATCGCTTCCCCATCTCCACATGCGCCGCCCACATCTGGACGGTCTCCCACCGCTTCAGGTTCCCGAGAGCTACGTCTTCCGAACGTACCGTCCCGGCGACGAGGCGGCCTGGGCGGCGATTATGAACACCGGCATCGGCTCGGGATGGACCGCTGACCGTTGTCGCGAGAAGCTAACGGGAAAGCCGTGGTTCTCACCGGATGGGCTGTTCTTCGCCGTCCCGGTGGACGCGGGACCGAACGGCACGCCAGTTGGCTCGACCTGCGGCTGGCTCGACCGGTTTGGCGAGAGCGAGGTGGGCTTCCTGCACATGGTCTGCGTGCTGCCCGAACACCGCGGGCATCGGCTGGGCTACTGGCTTTCGCTGGCAGTCCTGCGCTACTTCGCCGAGCGCGGCTTTCGAGAGGTGCGGCTCACCACCGACGACTTTCGTCTCGCAGGGATCAAGAGCTACCTGGGGCTCGGCTTCCAGCCCGAGCACCTCCACCCGGCCGATGGCGAGCGCTGGCTCCGGGTGCGCGCGACCCTGCGCGAGTCCAACCATGGCCTGCCCTAAACGCCGCCGACGCCGTTATCATTGGCCGCGCACGAGCAGGACTGGGACCGGGGCGGCACGGGCGACACCCTCGGCCACGCTGCCGAGGACGAGGCGCCCGATGCCACCCCGACCGTGGGTTCCCAGGACGATCAGGTCGGCGGGCCAATCCTTCGCTTCGGCAACGATCTCGTCGCTGACCCGCCGTCCATCCGCGCGGCGGAGAGCCGTTTCCGCGGCGACTCCCTCCTGCCGCGCGAGCCCCGCGGCGTCGCTCAGCTCCTGCTGGGTCTGCTGGATCACCGCCTGCTCGATCTCGGCCACGTTGACTCCGGTGACGGGCGTCCAATACAGCGACCCGAGATCGAAGACCGACACGATCCGGAGCGGGGCGTGCTGGTCCTTCGCCAACGTGATCGCCTTCTGTAACGCCTGACGGGCGACGTTGCTGCCGTCGAACGCAACCAGAATCTGCTGGAACATCCGCTGTCTCCCCGATGACTGCTCGGTCCGCTGGCGTCCCGGTGGGCTCCGCGCATCACGCCGCGCGCTACCCGCGGTGGCCGGTGATCGAACGTGGCAAGATGACCGCCAGGGAGGGCGGATCGTCCGGGTACGATGGTCGCGTCAAGGAGCGGCCGCCAAAAATTGGCGGATGAGGAGAGCAGTCACGGAAGTGACCTCGGTCGATCAGCGGGTATGCCAGCACGTTCTCGAAGAGCTGCGCCACGACATTCGGATCGATTCCACGAACGTCGGCGTCGACGTCCACGATGGGATCGTCCACCTCTCCGGCACGGTCCTCAGCTACGCCCAGAAGGTCATCGCCGGGCAGATCGTCCAACGAATCAAGGGGGTGGTGGGCATCGAGAACGACCTGGTCGTGACCGTGGCCCAACCCTGCAGCGACCAGGAGATCCAAAACACCGTGGAGAGCAACGTCTTCAGCGACGTGCGGATCGCCAGCCCCGAGAAGATCAAGGTCGTGGTCGCCAACGGCGTGGTGACGCTGATGGGGAGCGTTCCGAACTACTACGAGAAGAACGCGGCGGAGGACGATTCCTGGACAACCTCGGGCGTCGTCAACGTCGTCAACAACATCGTCGCCGCGCCGCCGGTCGTGCGCACCGATGCCCAGATCAGCGACGAGGTGCGCGCGGCGCTGGCCGAAGACCCCGTGGTGAACGCGGTGAACGTCAACCTCTGCGTCGTTCGGGGGATGGTCTACCCGCGGGGTACCGTTCCCAGCTATGCCCAGATTCAGCAGGCCGCGAGCGATGCCTGGGGTGTGGCCGGCGTCGTCGACCTGGTAAATGGCGTCCCACTGACGTCGACCGTGACCTTCGTGAGCGCGCCGGTGAAGGGGAACTGCGCGGCAAGTCACTCGTCACCGGCATGCCGCTGTCGGAGCCGCGGCAGAGGCCCTCCTCGGCGGCCACCGTCTAGCGGATCGGCGCTGTATGGTCGATGCTGCCCTCGCCAACCTTCCAACCATCGACAAACAGCATCCCGGTGCCGGCGAAGTCGCCGGTCCGCGTCAACTGAAATCCAAGCTCGACCGGGCCGGTCGGCACCGCGACGTCGGAGCCGATCCGGTACTCCGTGATCCCCAGGTAATTATGGGTGTAGCGCAGGCGATTGTCTTTGACTTAGAAAGAGTAGCCACCAAAACGGGAGCCATGCGCGAGCCGGACTCCCTGGGCGCCGCCCGCCGGGATCGTGGCCCGCGCGGTGATCGTGTGCGATCGATTCTTGACG
>DATLRG010000540.1:0-3345 GCA_035534795.1 Chloroflexota bacterium | reverse complement strand
CGGTCGGCATCCCCGATCGGCGGTAGAATGTCCGCCCGAAGAAGCTCGGCAAGTGCCTCGGCGACCGGTCGGGTTAGGGTCGCGGTCATCAGCAAGAACGGTAGATCGGGGCGATTCTTCAGCAGCCAGAGCAAGGTCGTCAGCGCCTGATCGCGGGGATAGAGGTGAAGCTCATCCGCGACGAGATAGGCCGAAAGGATAGCCCCCGCGTTGATGCCGCGCCGGCCGCGCGCCGTGCTATACGCGATCTGCAGTGCTGAGCTCAAGGCCTGGTCGAAAGTCGTGACGGTGACCGGGGCACAAAAGAGGGGGTCCTCTGGCACCGCACCGGTCTGCTGGCGGACCTGCCAAGGCCGGCCGGGTGGTAGGCAGATTTGCTCTCGGAGGGCGGTTGCTTGTGCGCTGGTCAGGCTGCGCAGAGGCGTCATGAAGACCATCTGGCGTGGTGGCACCAGCCCCGCGGCAAAAGGAAGGGCGGCCAGCAAGGTCTTGCCGGCTCCGGTCGGCAACACGGCGATTGCCCGACCTGACCGCTGCATCACGGCGGCGGCGGCCAGCTGGCTCTCGAGTGGCTCTCTCCCGTCAAGCAGCTCCGCCAGCTCAGGTTTGCTCACAGGTACCTCGATACGTGTACGGGCCGGCCGGCAACCACGGACAAATCCGATGATTCGATTAGGCCCGTCACTGGTGGCGGGACAAACGCGAAAACGACCAGAAAAAACCAGCAGATCACCCAGCCGGAGGTGTGCCCGTAGTATGACACACATCAGGTCGTCGTGCAAGCGTATTCCTGGGTTATCAGACACGACCTGAGCCGAACCGACCCGACACGCGCAGGGCGTTTCGACCCGGTTCGCCACCGCTCGGGCACGCATTCATCCAGATCATTCCGGATTGCCCTGGATAGTCCTTGACAATAGCAATCAAGCGCATATACTGAATGGCACCGCTCGCTTGCTATCAATCGCGACCCATCGTGGGACGAAATGAAGACCTATGCCGCAAATGCGTTACGGCAGCAGCATTGCTGGATGCTGTGAACGGGAGGACTGATGTCGCCGGAACCGAGTTCCGAATCCCCGGTTCATTCTCGGTGGCCGCTCTGGCGCGGTCTCAGCCGACTCGGCTGGTCCGGCTGGCTCGACCTCGCTCCCTGGCTGCTGGCCGCTTTCATTCTCGCAACGCTGCTGGCGTTTCCCGCTGATTCGCAGGCGAGTCCGAACGCCGATAACCCCGGTAGTAACGCGATTACGATCACCGATACCGGCTTTCAGCCGGCGGCGTTCACCGTGGTCGCCGGCCAGAGTGTCCACTGGACGAACAACGCGAGTCAGAGTGAGAGCGTCACCGCCGACGACGGACTCTTCGACTCCGGCAGCCTGGCGCCCAACGCTGGCTTCAGCATGGCGATCGCCTACCCCGGCGATCATACTTATCACTCGACCGCGAACGGCGCTTTCACCGGCACACTCCACGTCGTGCTGGCGGGACTGGCCGGTCCGGGGACCGACCTGGCGAACAACCACATTCCGAATCTGACTTTCCCACCGGCCGATCCAAGTGACGTCTCGCCTCATCCGCGTTGGGGAATCATGGCGTCCCGGACCCGCATTCTGGTCAGCTTTGCCCCGACGGCGACGGTCACCGAGGCGAACGCGGCGCTGACCGGGGCGAACGTGGTCGTCCGCGGCGGCGTGCCGGATCTCGGCATTTTGCTCGTGACCGCGCCGGATACGCCGGACTTCTCCGGTCTGACCGGCGCCCTGGCTTCCCTGCGGGCGAATCCGGCGGTCAGCAACGCCAGCATGTCACCTCAGGTTGGCTTCGACGCCTTGCCGCTCGCCACGAATCCGCCAAACTGGAACTGGAACGTCGCCTATTACGGCTCCGCCGGCGAGCCCTTTGGCGACGGCGGCAACTGGGGGCTGAAGGCTTCGCGCTTTCCGGAGGCCTGGAACTTCCTCGAAGCAATTCAGCGCCGCGCTCCCGCGGTCGACGTGGCGATCATCGACTCGGGATTTCAGACGCACGGTGATCTACCGTCGCTGAGTATCGAGGAGACGCTCTGTCAGCCGTTAGTCCTGGGGAGCAAGCAGTGCACCACCAACACGCCAGCCGAGCACGGTAACATGACCGCCGGCATCGTCCAGTGGGGCGATCCGGCCCTCGCCAGAGGCCAGCTTCACGGGGTACCGGACGGCAATTTCTCCGCGACCGGCGCCCTGACGTCGAACGGGGTCATCCTCGTGGACCAGGTTCTGGAAATCTACAACCTGGTGCTGGGTGGGAGCGGCCAGCCGGCGTTCCCGAATCTGCGAGTGATCAACTACAGCGCCCACGCGATCTCCTTTACCGACGCGAACGGCAAGCTGGTGGCCGGTCCCGATGGCCAGCCCTACTGGTGGAAATCGTTTCCCAATCCAACCTGCGGCCCGAACGGCACCGACTATTGCACGCCGGCGAACGAGCCCGGCTGGCAGACCGAGTTCGCGGCAATCGGCAAGGTCGCCCAGAAAATCGCCGAGAGCGCCGCCGCCAAAAACGTGATGATCGTCCAGTCGGCGGCGAACGATAGCCTGCTTTTCTGCACCCCGCCACCGGTCGGCACGACGCCGCCCCCCTGCACGCCGCAACCAATTCCGGCCCAGAGCAGCGCCGAGTTCGCCTGGGCCTCGGCACACTGGACGTCCGGCGAGCCCAATCCGATCGTCGTGGTCGAGGCGACCGGCGGGAGCACCGGTCCCGGCCTCGCGCGCGCCGCGTTTTCGAATACGAACGGCGACCTCGCCGCGCCTGGGGTCAAGATTTCGAGCACGGCTTTGAACGATACCTATGACGTCGCCTCCGGAACGTCGTTCGCGGCGCCGCACGTCACCGCTTTGATCGGCCTGCTGTTAGCCGACGATCCCGCGCTGACGATTCCCCAGGTCCGGGCCCAGCTGACGACCTGGGCCCGGCCGAATCTGACCACCGGCGCCGCTCCGCGAATCGACGCCTTCGCGTCGCTCCTCTCACTGCCCGGCGCGGTCAAGGATCTCGTCGACGTCAACGACCAATCCGCCGACGGCGACCGCCGGGTCATCTACGACACCCAGGGGAAGGTCATTCAACAGGACCAAACCCTGAGCAGTCAGACGAATCCGTACACCAGCAGCCAGTACCGCACCGCGCCGGACGGCAAGATCGACATGCGCGACTTTCGGCGCTTCCGCGACGCCTGGCTCGACACCTGTCTCCTTGGCCAGAATGGCGCGAGCGACGGCTGCCCGGCCGCGTCGACGATTGTGCTCGACGGCAGCCCGAACAACGTCAAGAAGGATCTGAACTTCGACGGCTGCGTCAACC
>DATLRG010000539.1:0-3316 GCA_035534795.1 Chloroflexota bacterium | reverse complement strand
TCGCTCACCACCTGGCACATCTCAGACTCCCTCTACCCGGCCACCACCGGTGTCGGCTCGCGGACGGCGACGGCGAAGAGCGCTGCCCCGACGAGGATCAGCAGGGCCACGAGACCGAAGGCCCAGCCGTAGCCGATCACTCCGACCAGGACGCCGGCCAGGATCGGCCCGGTGGCGTGTCCGACGTCCCAGATGCTCCCGAAAACGCCCATCGCCGAGCCGAGCTGCTGCTCCTTGCACAGGTCGGCGATCATCGCGGAGGTCGAGGGCGTCACCGAGCCCCACCCGAACCCGAACAGAGCGCTCAGGATAGCGAGACCGAGCAACGAATCCACGTGTGGAATCACCGCGAGGCCGACGGTACAACTGATCAGGCCGATCAGGATCACTGGCTTGCGCCCGATCCGGTCCGAGAGCTCGCCCATCGAGGGGCGACTCAGCAGCGACGCCGCGCCCTGAGCGGCGAAGATGATGGCGATGCCCAGCGTGGTCTGGTGGACACTGATGACGTAGAGCGGCAGGAATGCCTGAATGGTCCCGACGCCGAGGAACATGAACGATTCCATCATGCTGGTCAGGATGATCGGCCGGGTGTGAACGATCTCCATCACGCCCGCGCGGAGCCGACGCAGGACCTCCCGATTCTCCGCCTTCGCCGCCGGGCGCTCCACTCGATCGGCGGGCAGGCTGAGGATACCCAGGAAGGCGGCGGTGCCGATCACGCCGGAGATCACGAAGGCGAGGTTGAAGTTGTTCAACGTCTCGTAGAGGACGAGCCCGCCGAGAGTCGGACCGAGCAGAACGCCGACGTTCTCGGCCGCGCTGTAAATGCCCAGGCGGCGCGCCCGGTTCTTCGGGTCCATCGCGGCGACCCAGGCGGCGGCGGCCGGGGCGTAGGTCGCGGTGGCCAGACCGTGGAAGAGGCGGATCGGGATGAGCTCCAGGAAGGCGGTGACCGGCAGGTAGAGGAACGGCCCCACCATCTTGACGATGCCGCCGACCAGCATCAGCGTCCGATAGCCGAAGACGTCCGAGAGCGCGCCCGAGGGCAGCTTGACGAAGATGCCGCTGATCGTCACCGACGCCACGATCAGCCCGATGATCACCGGCGGCGCCCCGAGCTTCTGGGCGAGAAGAGGGGAGAGTGGACTCCGGGCCATCTCGTAGCTCAGCCGACCGAGAAATCCGACCACGCACAGGGTGAGAAACGAGCGAGTCAACAGTGGTTTTGTGTTCATCAGCCGGGTGTCCCTCCTTACGACATCACCTTGCGAAAATATGGGACTGAGGATGCGTTCACCACGGAGACACAGAGAGGATACGGACAACATGGAGCGTTCTGGCGGTCTGATTCTCCGTGTCCTCTGTCGACCTCTGTGTCTCTGTGGTGAACGTTCGGGTCCTCGGTTCTCGCCTTCAGTCGGTCCTCCTCAGGGACTCTCGGTCGCCGGCCAGCAGGGCGGGTACACGGACGCTGGACCGCTCTTCGGGCAGCGTGATCAGATCGCGGCGCTGCGCGTCCACTTTCAGCGCGTAGTTCTGCCATCTCCTCACTCCCGAGGGCGTCGATCAGATCAGAGCGCTGGCCCCCAAAAAGAAAAAGCTCCTGCTTGGTCCCATGAGGGGTCCTCGCAGAAGCTATCAGCCTGGCTATCGGCAAATTGGTGAAGGCCGTGCCCTCACCCGGTGAGCCTCATCACCGCTCTTCGGTTGTCGTCTGAGTATAGCACGCGGCACGCGGCAGGCCCGCATTGACCGGTCCGCGACCACCATGATACGCTCGGTGGGCAATATCGACGATGGATCCGGTGCTGCGCGAATTCTCTCTCGGCTTCGTCAACGCCCAGCCAGCCTGGAGCAGCCACCTGAACAGTAACCGGACGGAGAGGAGACACCCGACGATGAGTGACTACGTCGATCCGCGGACACTGCGCGAGCAGCAGGAGTCTGGGAACGCGCCGACGATCGTCGACGTGCGCGGGCCCGAGGAGTACGCCGCCGGGCACGTGCCTGGCGCGGTGAACATCCCCGAGGACCAGTTGCCGAGCCATCTCGCGGAGATCCCGCGCGACCGCTCGGTGGTCGTCTACTGAAACATGCGCCACCGCGGCAACTCCCGCAGCGAGCGGGCCGCGGCGCTGCTCCGTGCGAGTGGCTACCGGGCGCAGGCGTTGGAAGGTGGCTTTCCCGCCTGGGAAGCGGCGGGATACCCCGTTTCACGGGGTACCGCCGATTGAACGGAGGATCTGCACCAGCATGATCGGACCTGCCGCGGTTGTTCTCCTGGTCGTGGCCCTGGCGTTTGCCTGGAGCATGGGCGCCCACTACACCGGCGCGGTGATGGGAATGCCCTTCGCGTCGGGCGCGATCCGGATGTGGCCGGCGCTGGCGACGCTGTCGGTGCTCACGGTGATCGGGGCGACGATTGCCAGCGAGAAGGTCCAGCTCACCGTGGGCGTCGATATCGTGGATCCCGCGCAGGTCACCCTGGCCGCGGCCATCGTCATGGTCCTGACCGCCGCGATCCTGACCACGGTCTACACCTACCAGAAGATTCCCTCGTCGACGATCCAGATCCTGGTGTTCTCCGTCGTTGGCACCGGGCTGGCCGCGCACGTCGCGATTCGGTGGGATACCATCCTGCGCCTGGCGGTGCTCTGGGTGCTCGCGCCGATTGCCGCGTTCGTGCTGGGTTACCTCTTCACCCATCTTTTCGATCTGGTGGTACCGCCGGCAGAGGCGGCGGCGGAGACGCGCCTCGTCGCCGGCAAGGCCGCGCCCACCGCGATGAAGTCGCTCTCGATGGCCGCGCGGACGCTGCCGGTGTTCCTGGTGCTGGTCGGCTGCGCGGCCTCGTTCACGCTGGGCGCGAACGACGTGTCCAACGCGGTGGGCGTCTTCTCGATGGTCAATTTAACGACCGTACTGGTGGCCGGATTTCTCGGCGGCCTGCTGATGGCGATCGGGGCGCTGACCTGGGGACAGCGCATCCTGAAGCGCGTGGCCTTCGACGTGGTCAAGACTGACCTGTCGATGGCCAGCGCGGCGCAGCTCGTCCAGGCGCTGGTCGTGCTGGCCGCGGTGAGCCAGGGATTGTTCACCTCGATGAACCAGGCCCTGATCGGCGCGATGACGGGCACCGGCGTGGCCCGCGGCAACGACACGGTCCGCTGGCCGGTGGTCCGGGGCATCGTCACCGGCTGGGCGGTCGGGCCGGTCTCGGGCATTACCGTCGCCTTCGTCATCGAAACGGTGCTCCGTGCGCTCGGGGCACGCTAAATTAGTGAGCAGCAGTGTTGCGGTTTGAGAGGGGGTG
>DATLRG010000538.1:0-10912 GCA_035534795.1 Chloroflexota bacterium | reverse complement strand
CGAGAGCGCCGCGAACTGAAAATTCTGCCGCGTCGTTAGCACTGTCGACATGATCGCCGTGCCGAAAGAGCCGGCGATGCGCTGCAGAGCATTGGCGAGGGCAGTCGCTCGGGGAATCAGGTGGCGCGGAGCGGCGTTCATCGCGGCCGTCGTCGCCGGCATCATCGCCAGTCCCATCCCAACGCCGCGCAGCATGAGCACCTCGACAATCTGGAGATTGCTCGTGTCCAGGCTGAGACTGGCGAACAGGTAGGTCGCGTAGGTCAGGAGCGCGATACCCGGTACTAGCACGACTGACGGTCCGAAGCGATCGAAGATACGACCGGAGATCGGCATGATCAGCGCGACGGTGATTGCCTGGGGGATCAGGAGCATTCCTGTCTCCATGGCGCCGAGACCACGGAGGTTCTGGAGGAAGACGGGCAGCAAGAAGGTTGCGCCGAACAGGCCGATCTGGACGATCAGCGTCACGAAGATGGCAGTGCTGAAGTTGACCGTTTTGAAGAGCCGGAGTTCCAGCAGCGGCTGCTTCGTGGCCAGCTCGACGACGACGAATGTGACCAGGCAGACGACGCCGACGATAACCTGGAGCACCACCCAGGTGCTGCCCCAGCCGTCGGTTGGGCCGTTGTCGATGCCGAGGAGCAACGCGGCGCTACCGACGCTGGCCAGGGCGATGCCCCAGACGTCTAGCTTCTGGTTGCGTCGCAGTGGCGCCTCGTGGAGGATGCGCGAGGCGGCGATCACGGCGAATATGCCGATCGGCACGTTGATGTAGAAGATGAACCGCCAGTCGACGAACTGAACGAGGTATCCTCCGACGGTCGGCCCAATCGCCGGCGCGAGCATGATCGGGATGCCGTAGAAACCCAGGGCGGTGCCGCGCTCGTCCGGCCGGAACTCGCGCAAGAGCAGACTCATCCCGAGCGGCTGGATCAAGCCGCCACCCAGGCCCTGGAGCACGCGAAAGAAGATCAGAACGTTCAGGCTCCAGGCGAATCCACAGAGAAACGACGCGGTGGTGAAGAGTGCCAGGGTGATCATGTAGACACGCTTGCCACCGAAGGTCTCGTCGACGTAGCCGGTGAGCGGGATCACGATGGCCAGTGCCAGCAAGTAGCTGGTAAGCACCCACTGCGCACCGTGGACGTCGGTGGAGAAGACGGACATGAGCTTCGGGAGAGCGATGTTGACGACAGTGGAGTCGAGGATGCTCATGAACGAGCCGATCACAATGACGCCGAGCACCCACCACTTGTGACTGTCCGTACCGTAACCGGCCGCGTCCCGGACACGCGGCGTGGCCGTGGCGCTCATGACCGGCCACCCTTCCGTCCGGTTCCAGCATACCCATTTCCCCGCGTCCCCGTGTCTCCGTGTCCCCACGTCCTCACGTCGCGACGCCTCCGCGGCTCGCGACTCCGCGTCCCCGCATCTCCGTATCCTTCCGTCCCACTTCTGACTCCTGCCTCCCGACTGCTGTCCGCTCCCCGTTATTGGACGTGGATGTTCACCTCGACGGAGGACCCCACGATCAGCGGCAGACTTCCGTAGTCGACGGCGATCTTCACCGGCACGACCTGGATGACCTTGGTGTAGTTGCCGGAGGTGTTTTGCGCTGGAATCAGCGAGAACGACGAAGCGCTAGCGGGCGTGACCGCTTCGACGCGGCCCGGCAGGGCGACTCCGAGGCTGTCGACCGTGACGTCGACCGGTTGTCCGACCTGGAGGCGATCGACGTCGGTCTCGTTCACGTTCGCGGTGACGTAGAGCTGGGTGGGATCGACCACGGCGACAATCGCCTGGCCTGGCGCGACGGTGCTGCCGGGATCGGCCAGTCGCGCGACCACCACGCCGCTCAGTGGCGACTTCACGTCGACCTGCTGATTCTGCGCGCTGCTGAAGCCAAGCTTCGGGGTGCCGCCGGTCGAGGCCAGGGCCATCGGTACCGAGACCTGCGCGATCACCTGGCCACTCGTCACGTGCTGGCCGACGTCGGTGAACACCGCGCTGACTTCGCCGGCGTTGAGCGCGCCGATCTGGATGATCGCGCCGGAGACCTGAGCGTTGTCGGTGTAGACGAAGTGCGTAGAGTTGTAGTAGTAGCGGTAGGCGAAGGCGGCGATGGCGATCACGACGACGACGACAATCGGAAAGACCACGGCACGCGAAACGCCGCGGCGCTTCGATTCTGGTAGCGAGACCGGGATCGCTGCGCGGCCATCGACCTGGATACCAGGCCCGCCCGTGCCACTTCCCGGAGGATTGTTTCCTGGGCGAACTTCCACGGTTGATCATGCCTCCTGGTCCGGCGCGGCCGGACGTTCCTCGCTTGATCGCCGCCGGAGCGCTGCGCCCGGTCGGCAGTTTGGATGCTCCCTCGCCATCACCCTCCCTCCGAGGGACCGGGTGGAAGGGCAAGGGCCGGCGCTACTGTTGCACGGTGACCGGCTGAGCCGTCGACAGATGGTCCTGGCCACTGACGACGACCACGTCGCCGGCTTTCAGGCCGCTGGTGATCTCGGTCTTACTACCATCGGTCAGGCCGGTCTGCACCGCCCGCGGCGTCGCGACGCCGTTCACGACGACGTAGACCGTGAGCTGGCCGCTCCGTTGAACGACGGCCGAGCTGGGCGCCGTCAGGACGCCCTCGTGTGTCGCGGTGACCAACGTCACCTGAACGAGCATGCCATCCTTGAGCCCGGAATTCGAGTCGGCCGGGGTAATCTTCATCAGCAATGTCCGCGATTGGGGATCGATCGCCGGGGCGATGGTCGTCACCTTGCCCGCGATGACCTTGCCGGGTAGATCGTCGGCGGTGACGGTCGCCGTCTGATCGAGGCGCATGTCGTCGGCGTACCTGGCATCGACGTTGACGACGACGTCGACGGCCGGGTCGATCAAGGTGACGATGGGCGTGCTTGGCGCGGCCATCGACCCGACCGACAGCAACTTTTGCGCGACGATGCCGTCAACGGGCGATTTGACGATCGTCTCGTCGCGCGCGACGTTCGCGGCATCGAGCGCCGCCTGGGCTTGTTGAACGGCAGCCTTGGCCGCGTCCAGATCTTCGGCCGTGAAGGGAGTCTGGACGAGCTTGAGCTGCTGGTCGGCGACGTCGACCGCGGCCTGGGCCCTGGCGATGTCGGCCGACGAGTACGGCGACCTGGCCAGGTCGAGCTGCGCCGAGGCCGCCTGGACCGCGCCCTCGGCGCCGGCGACGTCGCTGGGGGAGCCGGGGTGCTGGGCGAGGTCGAGCTGCGCTTTCGCGGCGTCGACGGCGGCCTGCGCCTGGTTGATCTGGTCAGCCGTGGGAGCGCTGGTCAGGACGTTCAACTGCGCTTGCGCCTGGCTGATGCCGGTGTGGGCGGCATCGGCGGCGGCTTGCCCCGCCTTGCACAGCGCCTGGGGAGCCGCGGGATTGCAGGCCGCATCCTTCTGGACGTCGGCGGCGAAGGCCGCGTCTTTGGCCTGCTCGACCGCGAGCTGCGCTGCCTGCACTTGCTGGGGGGTCGGACCGTCCTTCAGTTGCTGCAGCCGCGCCTGCGCGCCGACCAGATTTGCTTGCGCCTGGGCGATGGATTCAGAGCGGCCTTGCTTCAGACTGTTCAGGCGGGCCGTGGCCGAATCGAGGTTGCCCTGGGCGGCGCTGACGTTCTCGGCTCGGCCACCGCTTTCCATGAACGAGAGGGTCTCCTGCGCAGCTTTGAGGTTGGCCTGCGCCTCGGCGATGTTTTCGGGTCGTGATCCGGCCTGGATCGTCGCGAGCTTCGCCTGGGCGACAGCCACGGCGGCGCCGGCCTGCGCGACCTGGGCGTCGAGCGTCGCGTGGTCGAGCTCGGCGATCACGTCGCCCTGCTTGACCGTGCTGCCGACGTCCACTTTCAAGGCAGTGATCTGCCCGCCGACCTTCGGCAGCACGCTGACGCGCGCGCGCGATTCGACGTTGGCCGAATAGACGACCGTGCCGGCGATGGTCGACGGTGCAATAGTGACGGTTTTGACGGTGATGGGCAGGTCCGGCGGCTGGCCACCGGGACCAGCCGCGCACGCCGTGGCGAGCGCGGCGGTGACCAGGATGAGGCTCATGGGGCGAATGCGGTAGGCCATTCTTCCTTGGTTCCTCCAACTTCGTGCGGTTGTCCGGCGATCAACCTTAACGGACGGTGGATGCTGTCGCGACGCCGGATGGAAACGCTCGGTTCGCCGCGTCGCGCAGCAGGCTAGACGCCCGGGCGACGAGACGAAGTTCCTCGAGAGAGAGTTGATTGAGAGTCGCGACGTGTCGGTCCTTCGCAGCCAGGTAGAGACGTTCGACGAGCGCCTGGCCTCGAGGCGTCAGACGCCCGACGACGACCCGCCGGTCGTACGGCGCTTCTTCTCGCGAGACCAGTCCGTGATCGACCAGCCGATCGACGATACCGGTCACCGTCGACACACCGGTCCCCAGCGCGTCGGCCAGCTCACCCATCGACGCCTTACCCAGGCCGAAGAGTACGACCATGGCCTTAAACTGCGGCATGGTGATCTCGGCATCCAGCCACTCGCGGGGCAGGCAGCCGTGAATCAGGCGCGCCGTGTCACGCTGGAGATCGTGGATCTCGGCGATGATGCGTTCCCGTTCGTCCATCTGTGCCTTCCCAGTATCTGCAGGCGAGATAAGATTTCGTTCCACACGAAATAAGTGCCTCGTGCGAACTATACGGGACGGCCGTGGCCGTGTCAAGCATTTTCTAAAATTATTGTGCAGTTGCGCCCGGCTTGATACGATTCGTGTAGTCGGAAATATTCTTAAGACCGCAAACGTTGGAGTGAGTGTAACGAACAATGGCGTACAAGTGGCGGGTGATGATCTCGATCCTGTTCGGCATCGTCATGTTCTTGATCGACGCCACGGTGATCAACGTCGCGCTGGCAAAGCTCCAGTCGGTGTACAACGTCGACGTCTCGACGGTGCAGTGGGTCATCACCGGTTTCGCGCTGGCGAGTGGCGTGGCCACGCCACTCGCCAGCTACTTCGCGGGACGGTGGGGCATCAAGCGCGTCTGGCTCACCGCGCTGACCGCGTTCACGCTGTCGTCGGTCCTGTGCGGGCTCTCGCCGACCTTCGCAGTCCTGGTCGTCGGGCGAGTGCTGCAGGGCTTTGCCGGCGGCATGCTCCTGCCGATTGGCATCAGCGAGCTGTTCGCGGCTTTTCCCCCGGGCGAGCGTGGCATGGCCCTGGGGTTCTTCGCCATCCCCATCGTCGCCGGTCCCACGCTGGGTCCGACGCTCGGCGGGTACATCGTGACCTATTCGGACTGGCGCCTCGTCTTCTTCATCAACACCCCGATCGGCGCCCTGGCGATCCTGCTCGGCGCGCTCCTCCTGATCAACGAGGTACCCACGTCGGCGCCCCGGTTCGACCTGCTCGGGGCGATCTTCTCGATCGTCGGCTTCGGAACGATCCTCTACGGGCTCTCGCGGGCGGCCGACGATGGCTGGGGTTCGCTGAAAGTGGACGCCTTGGTCGGCGTCGGCGTCGTCTGCTTGCTGGTGTTCGCGGCCAACGAGCTCTCGCATCAGGACCCCCTGCTCGACATGCGGCTGTTCGCGATACCCGAGTTCCTGATCGCAAACGTCGTCGGCTGGGTGAGCACGGTCGCGCTGTTCGGCGCGGAGTTCATGCTGCCGCTCTATCTGCAGAACCTGCGTGGCATGTCGGCCGTGGATACCGGAATTCTGCTGATGCCGCAGGGACTCGCCGCCGGGCTGATCGGACCGATCGCCGGGCGGCTGACCGACAAAATCGGGGCGCGCTACATCGTCGCGGTCGGCTTCGTCCTGCTGGCCATCAACACCTGGGACCTGTCGCAATTGACGCTCACGACCAGCTACGCCACCTTGACCTGGCTGCTGGTCATTCGCGGCTGCGCGCTTGGTTGCGCGCTCCAGCCGACTCAGCTCGTCGCGCTCGCGGTCGTTCCCAAGCGCTTGCTGACGAGCGCGAGCGCGCTGAACAACGCGATGCGCAACGTCTTCCAGTCGTTTGGGATCGCTCTGCTGGGCACCATCGTGCAGACCCAGACGATCACCCACACCACGCTGCTCAGCCAGCAGGTGACCGCGACGTCGGCGCCCGGCCAGTTCGTCAACCAGCTCAGCACGGTCTTGCAGGTCCACGCGAACATGACGGCGTCCAGCGCCTACGTGACGGCACTGATGCTGCTGATCGGCCAGATCGACCGGGTCGGGGCCGTGCTGGCCTTCGGCGATGCCTACCGCTTCACCTTCTTCGCCGCGCTGCTGGCAATCGCGCTCAGCTTCCTGCTGCCAGGGCGGCTGGACGTGGACCCAAGCTTGATGGGTGGGGGGTGAGTGACACGAACTGGGTGTCGGCGACGATCAGCAGCTTGCGTACGCCGCCGACCACCAGTCGGCTCTCCGTTCGCACGATCAGTATCACTTTCAGACGTGACACATCCAGATCAGGGAGCGCGGTCGGCTGCTGCCAGGACGACATTCTGCAGCATGGGTGGTCAGCAGTCAGAATTAGTCCACGGTGAGAACTCCATTGATCTGCTTGATTTGCTGTGCAAATCAAGCAGATCAATGGAGTTCTCACCGTGGCTCGACTTTAGTACTCGATCCCCTTCTGCTCCTTGACCCCGTCCTTGAAGGGGTGTTTGATCTCGCGCATCTCGGTGACCAGATCGGCGAACGCGATCAGGTCGGCCGGGGCATCGCGGCCGGTGATGACGACGTGCTGTCCAGTGGGTCTCCGGCGGAGCACGTCCAGGACCTCTTCGAGATCCAGCCAGCCGTACTTGAAGCAGTAGGTGAGCTCGTCCAGGATCACGATGTCGTAGCCGCCGCTCTCGATCGCTTCGCGGCAGCGCTGCCAGCCCTCCCGTGCTAGCGCCTTGTCGCGTTCGAGGTCCTGGCTCATCCAGGTGAAGCCGCTGCCGAGAGCGATCATCTCGATGCCCATCTTGTGGGCAGCACGCGTCTCGCCCCAGTTGGCGGTCTGGTGCTTGATGAACTGAAGCACGATCACGCGCATGTCGCGACCCCAGGCGCGCATCAGGATGCCGAGCGCAGCGGTCGTCTTTCCCTTGCCGTTGCCGGTGTTGACGATGACGAGTCCTTTCGCGTGGCGATCGGGCCGCCGGCGCATCGCGGCGAGTCCCTCCCGAATGCTGGCGCGTCCTTCGTCGGTGAGTTCTTCGACCGAGGGGTTGGGTGTGGTCTTGCCTGCCGCGGCCGTGAGAGCGGGTTCACGGCTGGCGTCTATTCCGGCCTCCACGGTGCGTTTACGCCTCCTTGCGCTCCTGAGCGAGTTTTCGGCCTTTCCAAAGCGGATTGATCCCCGTGGGATGGATGATGACCATCACGGAGAGCCAGTGGAATGTCTGCGTGGCGATCTCAGCAAGATTTGCCTGAGTGACCCGTTCGTCGGGGAGCGCCAGGCTTTCGCCAACCAGGGCCTCCGTCACCGGATCGACGCCCTGCCCGAGCAAGTAGGCGGCGGTGTCGTTGGGGTGGTGGCCCGGGCCAGTCAGGACGACGAGATGCCGGCCACGACGGAAGGCATCTCGCATGAATGCCTGCTCCTCGTCCCAGCGCCGCTCCTCGTGGAAGGAGATGATTGCTGCCTCGTCGAGATTGATCTGCGCCGCGGCGGCGGCGAGCTGGACGGAGCTGATCCCTGGGACGATCTCGATCGCGACGTCGTGAAAGAGCGCCAGCAGGCCGTTGAGACCAGACGACACGAGCGCGTCGCCGATCCGGACGATGGCGATCGTTCCATCGCTCTGGCGGATCGCGTTTGCCGCGTTCGCCGCCACCGGGCCGTAATCGCCCGGCTTCTGGATGAAGAGCTGCTTGCCGTCGAGCAAGCCGGCGAGTGGCGTCAGGTTCAGCTCCCAGCCGAGAATGGCGTCGCTCTGGGCGACCGCCGCGCGCGCTCGATCGGTGAGCCAGGTCGGATCGCCCGGCCCGACCCCAATGATGAAGGCTTTGGCCATCGCTAGCTGCTCCTTTCCACGGCCACCAGCGGCGCGGCCGCCGCGACGATGCGGGCGATCGCCTCCAGTCCATCCACCAGCCGGGGGCCAGGCCGGTGCAGCAGGAAGTCGTCGACCGCGAACACGCGCCCGTGTCGTACCGCCGAGACGTCCTGCCACTCCGGCCGACGCAGCGCGAGCTTGCGCGGCACGTCGTTGTGGACGCCGGGCCAGGAGACGATGATGACCTCGGGGTCGGCGAGTCGCACCGCTTCGGGCGTGACGATGCGGTCCTTGCTGTGTCGGCGGGTGTCGACCTCTGGCAGGGCCGGGGTGGCACCAGTCAGCTCGACGAAGTCGGCGAGCCACCAACCGGCCGGAATCAGCGGTTTGCCCCATTCCTCGAGGTAGAGCCGTGGCTGGCACGGGAGCGCGTCGCCAGCGGCGATGACGGCGGCGACGCGCTCGTGGAGGCGAGTGACCAGCGTTCGTGCCGGCTCGAGAGCGCCGGTGATCCGTCCAAGCAGGAGGATGTCGCGGAAGGCGCCGTCGAGGTCGGTCGGGTTGAACGCCAGCACGGTAACGTCGCGTTCGACCAGACGATCGACGATTCCTTTCTGAAGATGCGATGACGTCAGGACCAGATCGGGATGGAGCGCGACGATCGCCGCGTCGTCGGCGTCGATGAAGCGCGACACCCTCGGCAGCGCTTGAGCCTCGGCCGGGAAGTCACAGAACTGGCTGATCCCGACGACGCGGCGGCCGGCGCCGATGGCGAAGAGAATCTCGGTATTGCTGGGGGTCAGCGAGACGATCCGCTCGGGCGGATCGTAGGTCAGTGGATCGATGGCAGGAAGTTTCCTGGTCAAACCATGCTCCTCTTCAAGATCGGCTCGGCGCGAGCGACGGCGTGTCGAGCGCGCCGAGAAACTCGGCAGCGGGCAAAGCGTACACCGTGCCTCCCGCGAGATTGCCTTCGTGGTGGCGCGTGAGCACCAGGCCGCCGCCGGCGGTCCGATCTCGCAGCCCGGGCGCGGGCACGGCTCTCGGCCATCACATCGCCAGCGTCGGGCCAACCTCCTTCAATCGGGCCCTGCGGATGCGGTAATCGGGCACGAGCCGCGCCACCTCCGCCCAGAACGCCACGGAGTGGGTTCGTACGCGAAGGTGGGCGAGCTCGTGGACGATAACGTAGTCGATGAGCGACGGCGGCGCCATGACGATGCGCCAGTTGAAGCGTACAGTACCATCCGGGCTGCAGCTTGCCCAGCGCTGGCGCTGGTCGCGGATGAGAACGGCTGTCGGGGCGTATCCCGCGCGCTGCGCCCAGTATCGAGCACGCTCCGGAAGGCGCTCGGCCGCGCGCGCCCTGTACCATCGCACCAGCGCTTTTTCGGTAGCTGCGCGGCGCTCCTCGTCGGTCAACGTGGCTGGCGCGACCACGTGAAAGCTCCAGTGATCGAAGGTCACGCCGACGCGCGCGACCGGCGCGTGCTCGACGAAAAGACGCGCCTGCCGCCCAAGATAGGGCAGCGACTCGCCGCTGACGAACTGCCGGGGGCGTGGCTGGAGGACCTGGCTCGACGCCTGGCGGACGATCCAGCCGGCGCGCCTGTTGACGACGTCCCGAATGCGCTCAGCCGTGGTCTCCAGCGGCGCGGCGACGATCACTCCATCCTTCGGATCGAGCGTGATCTCGACCGTCTTCCGCCGTCGACGGCCGCGGACGACACTGTACGCGATAACCGTATCGCCAAACTGAATCTGGTCGCGCTCGGTCACCGAATGGTCTTCCGGCGGGCGATCTCGACCATGCTCGCCGCGAGGTCGTTGAGCTGCTCCTCGGTCAGCTCGCCCAGCCGTCGCAGCTCGCGCTTGATGTCACGGCGCATCAGGCGCTGCACGTCTTCTTTGTTCTGCCAGTCGACGATCGCCTGGCCAGCCGCCATGACCTTCTCGACGTTGACGGCGATCTCCCGCATGCGCGGATCCAGCCGCGGTCGGTAGGCTGGACGCTCCTCGCGCACGCGCCCGCCGGAGCCGTCCCGCGTCGTTGGCTCGCTTCTGCCGGCTTCCGCGGACCCGGTCGCCTGGTCCAGGAGCTCGTAGACGGCGAAGGAGACTTCGGAGAGGCCTTGCTGCGCGGCCAGGTCGGCGATGCTAAGGGCAGATTCCTGGAGCTTGCGCAGCTCGCGGATGGCCGCGGCGGCGTCGATCACGTGCTGGCGCATCTGGGCGATGACCTTCTCGAGCTGCTGCGACAGCTTCTCGTAGAACGCGGGATTCTCCGTCAGCCGCTCCTTGATCTGCGCGCGGATCGCGTGCTCCATGACCGAGGCCCGCGCCTCGTCGTGCGGCAGCGTCGCGATCTTCGCCTCGAACTCCTCGTCGAGAATCGAGAGCGGCTGCATCATCTCGACCACCGCGGCGTCGATCCGGTCGTCGATCAGCTTCTTCACCTTCGCCGAGATACCATCCCAATCCAGAGCGGTATTCTCGCGCTGGAAAGTTGCCCGAGCGTACGCGCGGATTTGGGTCAACCGGGCCAGCCGACCGACGTAGGGCAGCGCTTTCGGGTCCGGCAGATAACGGTCGAGTAATTTGGCAAATTCGCGATAATCGGCACCGAACTTTTCGAGCAGGTCGACCTTGTAGTCGCCAGTGGTCCGAGCGTCGGCGGCGAAGACCATGACGCAGCTCCAGGGATCATTCAAATCGAATCCTTTGAAGTAGCGCTCGGCGCGCGCCGCGGCGGAATCGATCACCGGCGCCGGGTCGGACGGGAGCGCCTGCCAGGCATCCTGAACGTCCGACGGGTCGAAGTCGGACAGCGCCTCGTCGAGCTCCTGGGACACGCCCCAGTAGTCGACGATCAGGCCGTGGCTCTTTTCGGCGGTCGCGCCGTCCCGGGTGAGGGTGCACCGCCG
>DATLRG010000537.1:0-6668 GCA_035534795.1 Chloroflexota bacterium | reverse complement strand
TCCCATTCCCATACCCGCTCCCCGGGTGATGCATGAGGAGTGAGTGAGTGACGTCAGATCACGCGCCGCGCATCCGTCTCCTGGCCTGTGACATGGATGGGACGCTCTTTCGCGGCGACCTGAAGATCTCCCAGCCGGTGCAGACCGCCATCGCGGCGGCACAACGGGCCGGCGTGCGCGTCGTCCTGGCCACGGGGAGGATGCCCGCCGCGGCGAAAGCGTTCGTCGAGCTGCTCGGTCTCAGTGGACCGCAGATCTACTACAACGGCGCGCTGGTGTCTACGCCCGATGGCGAGGTTCTGTTCCACCTGCCGGTCGAGTCGCCGGTGGCCCAGAGCGTGGTCGCGTACGTGCGCGCCTCGGCCATGCACCTCAACGCCTACGTCGGCGATACGATTTACGTGGAGCGGCTGGGTCCCGAGGCCGAGTTCACCCGCCAGCTCAACCGCGTGGACCCGGTGCTGGTCGACGACCTGGCAGCGTTCCTCGAGCGGGCGCCGACGAAGCTGGTCGTCGTGCGGCTGCCGAGCGTCGAGGAGGGCCTGATCCCCCGGCTGGCGAGCCAGTTTGACGGAAATCTCTCGATCTCCAGCTCCGTGCCCCAGTATTGCGAGATGATCAATCCCGCGGTGGACAAAGGCCGCGCCCTCCGGGCCATGGCCGAGCGGCTGGGCCTGGCCGCGGACGAGGTCGCCGCGATTGGCGACGGCGACAACGACACGGCGCTCCTCGAAGCCGCCGGCCTGTCCTTCGCGATGGGCAATGGCACGGAGCGATTGAAAGCGCTCGCAACGCGCGTCGTGGGAACGGTAGAACAGGACGGAGTCGCCGAAGCGATCGAGCAAATTATTGGTCCACGGTGAGAACACTCTTGAGCGGCTTGCCGTGTGCAATACGGCAAGCCGCTCAAGAGTGTTCTCACCGTGGACCACGTTTCGTACTTCCCGCGCGGAGGGAAAGATGCCTGCGCTGATCTTACCGGCCTACTCGTCGGTTGCCGTTGAGCGCGCGGCGCGGGCCCTTGAGGCGGGAGAGCTCGTGATCGTGCCGACAGATACGGTGTATGGCGTCTCCGCCGCGCTGAGCTGCCCGGAAGCGGTCGAGAAGATTTACCGCGTGAAGGGGCGGCCCGCGGAAAAGCCGATTGCTCTCCTGGTGGATCGGATCGAAGACGTCGATCTGGTTGCCGCGCGCATCCCCGCGGCGGCCAAAACCCTCATGGCGCGTTTCTGGCCCGGTGGCCTGACGCTGATCCTGCCGCGCCAGGCCAGCGTGCCGGACATCGTCGCCGCCAACGGGCCGACCATCGCGGTGCGGATGCCAGACCACCCGGTCCCCCGGGCGCTGGTGCGACGCCTCGGCCAGCCTCTGCCCACCACCAGCGCGAACCGCTCCGGGCAGCCGAGCCCGACGACTGCCGAGCAGGCCCGGCGCGAGCTCGGCGACGGCGTCTCGATCGTCCTGGATGCCGGGCCCGCGCCGGGCGGGGTGGAGTCGACCGTGATCGATCCCACGACGAATCCACCGATCGTCTACCGCGAGGGCGCGGTCTCGATCGCAGCGCTCGAAGAGGCGCTCGGGGTCACGGTTGTAAGTAGGTAGTGGAGTCTATCCCTTGATTCCGGTCATCACGATCCCCCGGATGAAGTAGCGTTGGAGGGCGAAAAACAGAATAACCGGCGGAATTGTGTCGACCACCGACGCCGCCATCAAGAGCTGCTCGTGCGGCGTGCCACCGGTGCCGGCTTCCTGTTGGAAGAAGCGCAGACCGAGCGGCAGAGTGAAGTGCTGCTCACTGTTCAGGTAGATCAGCGGGCTCAGGAAGTCGTTCCAGTTCCAGAGGAAGGCGAAGATCGCGACGGTGGCAAGCGCCGGGATGGTCAACGGCTGGGCAACAGTCCTCGGGACGTGGCGAGACCATCCAGAGTATACTGATACAGTATGGAAAGGGAACGAGGGTCGGAGGCGCGCAAACGACGAGGTCGGACGCGCACGGCCTTGATGGGCGAGCGTTTCCTGCTGCAAGCCGAGCGGGATATCGAATTTGCAGATGCGCTGGTGGTGCCGCGAGGTTACTATCTCGCGGCGAATTTAGCCCACCAGGCTACTGAAAAGGCGCTCAAGGGGGCTTGCTGGCGTGTCCGTGGTGAGCAGCCGCCATGGAAGCACAGTTTGCGTCAGTTGGCCGAATTGCTGGTCGACGATCCGAAGCAGCTACCCGAATCGCTCGTGGCAGCAATCGCCGTCCTCAACCCCATTCTCGAACAGACTCGCTATCCGTCGGGGAACGTCGCCGACCCAATCCCGTCCGACTTGGTCGATGAAACGAGCGCGCGTGATGCACTCGCAGCCGCCAACGAGGTGATTCTTTGGACCCGTCAGTGGTTCCAGCCGAGGTAACAGCAACCGGGTCAGACGACGCGCTGTTGTGCCGCTTTGCCCGCCTGATGGAGGAACGCTATTGCGCCCGCGTCTACCTGTTCGGGTCTCGGGCGCGTGGCACCGCCGGCGCTCAGAGCGACTATGATCTGGTCGCCGTGTCCCCGACCTTTCGATACCAGTCCCGTTTTCGACGCTGTCTGGACCGTGACGAGGTCTGGCTTGCGGCGGGAGGGTGGCGAAAGGCGCTCGATCTCCACTGCTACACACCGGCTGAGTTCCGCGGCGAGACCGCCGGTGGCTTGGGTTATCTCGGTCACGCCAAGAGACAGGGCGAGCTCCTCCGGATTTTCCCGACACCGGGGCAATCGTCGCGCGGCCGCGGGGCCGCTTGTCGCCAAAGCTGACGAGCGCGCGTGCCTTAGCCGGACGATCAGGAAGTGCGGAGATGCATCCACCTGAAGGGCAAGGATTCGCGCTCCTCGCCGTTCAACTACTCGCGGCCACGGCTGAGCAGGAGTAAAGTCAGCGCGGCTGCCAGGATGACGCCGACGACACCGCCAACTGCGACCAGGTTGAGCGCCGTCCCGGCGAATCCCGATGAGGATCCTGCGGTTGGGGTCGCCTGGACCGTGGCGGCAACGGCAGGCGTGGCCGCCGCTGGCGTGTTTTGCTCGACTGGTCCCGCCGCGGGCGTGTGCGCCACGGCTGTCGCCGTCGCTGGCGGCGTCGGGGTCGTGGTGGGGACGGCGGTCGGCGTTGGGACGACGGTGGCGGCCGGAGTCGCAGCAGCCTCCTGATAGGAGGCCGGGTGAAAGTAGCCGCGATAGAGACCACTCAAGTCGTGGCCGGCGTCCCGCTCCGCCAGCGTGAGGAAATCTAGCGTGGTGGCGTTTTCTCCGCGGTAGGTGGACACGTAGTCGCGCAGGAACGCGAAGTAGGCATCCGTTCCTAACGTCTCCCGGAGGCGATCGACAAAGATCGTCGACCCGTCGACGAGCAGTCCGAGGTACTCGTCGTTGCCGGTGTATTCAGCCGCGGCGGTGTCGATCGTCTTCTGTCCCCACCTCGTCACGGCCTGCTGATAGTCCTGCTGCACCTGGGTCCATTGAGTAAAGTAGGCCGACGGATCGCTATTCTCGAGAAACAGGTAGGCGAGCTCGCTGGTCGGGCCCTCGTCGAGCCAGGGCTCCCGGACGCGGTCGTTGCCGACGATCCCGCCCAGCCATTGGTGTGCCGTCTCCTGAGCCACCAGGTACGTCAGAGAGCCGCCGGGCGGCGTCGGCTGGTGCTCCTGTTCGGACGACACGAAAATCAGACTCGGGTAAGCCTGACCAACGGGGTTGACTGCCTGGCCGTTCGTCTCGGCGACGTCGAGGGACGGGTAGCCGTACGGTCCGAGGTGGTCGACGTACCAGGCGAAGGACTGTTTGGCATCGTTCAGCGCAGCGGTGCCACCGGCCTTGTCGCCGGGCAGGTAGTAGCTGGTGATCCTGGTCCCGTCGACGTCGGTGGATTGCGATTGATACTGGCGCGACATGGCGAGAGCGACGTCGCGGACGCCAGCGGCGGTCACGACGCTCACGCCGTTTTTCGACGTGGTCGTGACGCCGGTGTGGGCGATGACGAGGTGCGGGTCCGCGTGGACGGTCACCTGGTAGTCGGCGGTCTCTGAGAAGAACGGGTCGCCAACGTCCGCGTAGTGGTGACGGTCCCAACCGTCTGCGCGATAGACCGCGAGCACCGGGAACCAGTGTCCCAGGACCAGGACTCCGTCGCGATAGCCGTAGCGGGCATCGCCGGGCGTGGGGACGATCTCCTTGAAGGCCAGGGTCACTTTGGCGGTCTGGTCCGGTTGCAGCGGGGCCAGCAGCGGCACCTCCATCACCACGTCGTCGAAGCGCGGTTGCCGGATCGCCCCGTTCGCGGTGACCTGGCCCAGCGTGAAGCCGGAGAAGTGGCGGGGTGTGACGTCGAAGACGAGGGACGAGAGCGCAACACCCGTCTGATTGGTGGCCTCGACCGTCTCGTGAGCGTCGACGGCGTGATGCGCGTCGTCGACCGAGAGGTCGATCGTGTAGCGGGCCGCCAGCGAGCTGCCCGGGCCGGCGGCCGGCGCCGCGACCGCGGTCGGCATCGCCATGGCCAAGACGCCCAGCGCGAGGGAGAGCGCGAACAACAGCCGCGTGATCACGTGCCGCCGATCGAGCGCATTCCTGCTGCCTAGTCCGCTGGGGCCGTCAGGCGGGCGAATCGCTCGAAAAAATCAGGGAAAGTCTTCGCGACACACCGCGGGTTCGCGATCCGCAGCCCCGGCACGCGCAGCCCGGTCACCGCGAAGCTCATGGCCATCCGGTGGTCGTCGTAGGTTTCCACGACGGCTGGTTTTAAGGCGGATGGCCGGATCTCCCAACCGTCGTCGTGCTCGACCACCGCCGCCCCCAGGCGCCGTAGCTCGATCGTCACCGCGGCGAGACGGTCGGTCTCCTTGCGGCGAATGTGGCCAACGCCGCGAATGCGCACCGCTTCGCCGGCGAAAGGCGCGATGGCGGCGAGCGTCTGGGCAACGTCCGAGAGGTTGCCCATGTCGACGTCGATCCCCCGCAGCCGCTCCGGGCCGCGCAGCTCGACGTCGTGCTCACCCCAGACGACCTGGCACCCCATCCGCTCGAGAATCTGGACCAGTCCCAAATCCCCTTGCGCGGACGATCGTCCCAGCGCCTCGATCTTCACCTTTCCTCCGGTGACCGCCGCGGCGGCCAGGAAGTACGATGCCGCGCTCGCGTCCGGCTCGATCTGGTAAGTCCGCGCGCGATACTGCTGCTGGCCAGGCACCCGGATTCGCCGATAATCGTGGTCCGGGGCGGTCGCGCCGAATGCCTTCATGACGCTGAGCGTCAGGTCCACGTACGGCTTGGAGACCAGCTCGCCGCGGATCGCGAGGTCGATGCCGTCCGGGGTGCAGGGTGCCACCATCAGCAACGCGCTGACGTACTGGCTGCTCAGGTCGCCCGGAATCTCGACCGTTCCACCGCGCAGCCCGTCGCTCCGGATCACGACCGGCGGGCAGTCATTCCCGTTCACGCTCCGGGCGTCGACTCCGAGCTGACGCAGGGCGTCCAGCAAGGGACCGATCGGGCGCTGGCGCATCCGAGGCACGCCGTCGATGCCGAACTGACCGTGACCGAGGGCGACGTAGGCGGTCAGGAACCGCGCGGCGGTCCCCGCGTTGCCGACGAAGAGGTCCGCGGAGCGCGACGGCACCACGCCGCCGGCGCCCTGAACGCGAATCAGCGCGCGGTCCGGCCACGCCTCGGCGGCAACGCCGAGCTGGCGGAGCGCGCCGAGCATGCACGCGGTGTCGTCGCTGAAGAGGGCGTGTTGGAGCTCCGTCGCGCCGCTGGCCAGCGCGCCGATCAGGAGCGCGCGGTTGGTGTAGCTCTTCGATCCCGGCAGGCTGACGAGCGCGTCGATCGCTCGCGTCACGGGGCGAATCTCGACGGTCTCGATCACGTCCGGCACGGTCGCGGTCCATCCCTCGCCATGGTGCATGAAGGGTACCACCGAAGGCGACGCGGCGTCAACGATCTACAGTTGCCGTTCTCGTGAAGAACTGGCTATTCGTCGTCGGGTAAGATAGTCAGAGCGATTCCCACTCGTCGCGGCTGACCTTCGCCTGGCGGAGGACTTTCGCCAGCAAGGACGGACTGATGTCATCGTTGTGCGGGTTGGGGATGTGGACCTTGAGTGTACCACGCACCATGTAGGCGTGTCCTGATCCGCTGTACGGGCCGGTGAAGCCGAGTCCCCTGAACGCACGGATCAGACGGTCTCGTTTGATCGGCCCGAGTGCCGGCACTTAGACAACCGCCGAGTCTTGGATGTTGATGTCGATGCTGTCGACGATGGGGAGTGGGTGCCCCAGATGAAAGCCCAGCGCGATCCAGCCTTCTAAGACCGAACGCAACTCTTCGCAGCAAGCCTCACGGGTGCGCGCGTTGGCCCACACACCGTCGAAGCCCGGGATCTCACCGTACCAGGTTCCATCTTCAAGCGGGGTGTATTCGGCGTGACGCATCGCAGCCTTGATGTATTCCGTCAGCACGATTGACCTACCTTCTTCGGAACGACCGCGATAACCAGTTCGTGCCGGTTGTAGACGTTTGTCTACACCGGCAGTATCGGTCAAAAGTACTATTCACGTCAATAGGAATGTTTTGCCACTCAGTTGCAGTTGCTGGTGTAGAACGCAGATTCCTGTGCCCTCGCCCGCGTGGCCTCACCCGGCT
>DATLRG010000536.1:0-6774 GCA_035534795.1 Chloroflexota bacterium | reverse complement strand
CTGCGCACGTCCAGTACAACGATGGAGGTCTCACCCTGGCATGACTTCAGATGCGCTGGCGCCAATAGTCGAGCAGGTTGCTCATCGTTTGTTCAAACGGAATCCGCGGGCACCAGCCGGTCTGGCGCTGGAACTTACTGGCATCTGCCCAGAGAATCTTGACGTCGGACGGTCGCAGGCGCGATGGATCGACACGAACGTCGATCTGACGGTCGGTGTACTTCAGCAGGACGTTGAGCATCTCTTCACACGTCCGGCACACACCTGATCCGATATTGTACACCTCTCCTGCCTCCCCGTGCTCCGGCGCCAGCCAGTAGCCCCGCACGGTGTCACGGACGTCGGTCCAGTCGCGCTTGCTCTGCAGGTCCCCGACTTCGATCACCGGCGGCCGCTGGCCCCTCTCGATCTGTGCGATTTGCTTGGCGAAGCTGGATTCGACGAAGACATCCCCCCGCCGCGGCCCGGTGTGATTGAAGGCCCGCGTCACCACGGTGCGAAAGCCATAGCTCCGATGATACTGCCAGGCGAGGAAATCTTGAGTGACCTTGCTCACCGCGTACGGGCTGAGCGGTCGGAGCGGATTCGTTTCTTTCATTGGCACTTCGTCCGGGAGAACGAGACCGTACTCCTCGCTCGACCCGGCCACGTGGATCAGCGGATCGATCTCTGCTTCGCGGATCGCCTCGAAAAGGTTGATCTGCCCGATGGCGTTCAGCTCCATCGTCTGCGCCGGAGCGTCCCAGGACGACGGGACGAAGCTCTGGGCGGCGAGATGGAAAACGCGTTCGGGACGCAGTCCCGACAGCAGCCGGCGCATCGACGACGGATCGGTCAGGTCTCCCAGAATCAGATTCAGGTTGCCATCCCGGGTGTCACTGCCAATTCGTTCGGCCAGCTCGGTCGCGGACCGGACGTTTCCGCCGCCGGCGATCCGGTTGATCTTGCCGGCTTCGATCAGGTCGCTCAGGTTGTCCATCCGGCTGCGCCAGCGGTACGTGCCGAAAACCTCGACTCCGGGGAGAGTCAACGCATATTCGGCGAGGTGACTGCCAGCCATGCCGGTGACGCCGGTGATCAGAATACGCAACCCACGAACTCCTTCTCTGCAACTTCACAGCTCATCCGGCGACTTTCCGCCGCCACTCGTCGAGAACGTCGCGCAAGCTTTGCTCGATGGGAATCTCCGGCACCCAGCCGACGTCGTCGTGGATTCGGCGGCTGTCCCCCTGAATGATCGGCGCATCCGACGGCCGGAAACGAGTCGGATCCACCTTCACTTCCAGCGAGCAGCCAGCAATCGCGCAGAGCGTGTCCAACATCTCTCGCACCGACCGGACCGCGCCGCCGGCAACGTTATACACTTCCCCAACCCGACCACGCTCGAGCGCCAGCGCGTACGCGCGCACGGCATCGCGGACGTCCGTGTAGTCGCGGCGAGCGCTCAGGTTTCCGACCTCGATCACTGGCGGACGCACGCCTGCCTCGGCCTCGGCGATCTGCCGCGCGAAGCTCGGCATGGCAAAGCGATCAGACTGACCAGGCCCAATTAGGTTGAATGGACGAACGCGGATGACCGCGAGGTGGCCCCCGAGGTGGTATTGCAGGCCCATGAAGTCTTGCGCGATCTTGCTGACGGCGTACGGGCTGTCTGGACGCAGCGGCGCGCTTTCGGCGAGGGGTAGGTCCTCTGGCCGGGCGTGGCCGTACTCTTCCGACGACCCGACGACGAGCACGCGGGCAGCCGGCGCGTGCCGGGCGACTCCCTCGAGCACGTTGAGCTGCGAGACGAGGTTATTGACCAGCGTTCCGGTCGGGTCTTTCCAGGACGCGGGTACCGACGACTGGGCGGCCAGGTGGACGACCCAATCGGGTCGCGCCTCGCGGATCACTGTCTCGGCAAACGCGGCATCGGTCAGGTCGCCCGAGTAGAGTCGGTCCTGCGCGATTGCCGACACGCGTGGCGTCGTCGCTGCAGCGCCGCGGTGACCCGTCCCGAAGACCAGGGTCTCCGGTACCGCGTTGAACTGATTGACCAGGTGGCCGCCGACGAAGCCCGCCGCTCCGGTGATGAGGATGCGTCTCAAAGTTCCCCCGACTGATAATGGTGTGCTCGGTTCAGGCCAGCCCCGCCGCCCGGCGCAGACTGTCCGCCTTGTCGGTTCGCTCCCACGGTGCGTCGATGTCGTCGCGCCCGAAGTGCCCGTACGCCGCGGTTGGACGGTAGATCGGTCGGCGCAGGTTGAGCGTCTGAATGATCGCGGCCGGCCGCAGGTCGAAGTGCGACTGAATCAGCTCGGAGATGGTCTCCTCGGCAACCTTCGCGGTCCCGAACGTCTCGATCATGATCGAAACCGGGTGGGCTACTCCGATGGCGTAGGCGAGTTGGATCTCGAAGCGGTCGGCGAGGCCGGCGGCGACGACGTTTTTGGCGACGTAGCGGGCAGCGTAGGCGCCGGACCGATCCACCTTCGTCGGGTCTTTGCCCGAAAACGCGCCACCACCGTGGCGCGCCATGCCCCCGTAGGTGTCCACGATGATCTTGCGCCCGGTCAGCCCGGCGTCGCCCATGGGGCCGCCGATGACGAAGCGGCCGGTCGGGTTGACCAGGAACCGCGTCTTACTGTCCATCAGGTGCGGCGGGATCACTTCGCCAATCACCGTCTCGATCACGTCGGCTTCCAGGCGTTCCCTCGACACTTTGTCGTCGTGCTGGGCCGCGACCACCACGGTGTCCACGCGGACGGGCTTGCCGTACTGGTATTCGACGGTCACCTGTGACTTGCCGTCGGGTCGCAGGTAGGGCAGCACGCCGCTCTTGCGGACCTGGGCGAGCCGGCGGCAGACGCGGTGCGCCAGCGAAATCGTGCTGGGCATAAGCTCGGGTGTCTCGTTGCAGGCAAAGCCGACCATCATCCCCTGATCGCCAGCGCCGGTACGGTCCAGGTCGGCGTCGGTCAACTGGCCCGAGCGCGTTTCGAGGGCGCGATCGACGCCCTGGCTGATGTCCTGGGACTGCTCCTTGATCGATACCATGACGCCGGCCGACTGGTAGTCGAGCCCGAAGGCGGTGTCGGTGTAACCGACGTCGTGGATCGTGCCGCGAATCACTTTGGGCATGTCCACGTAGCAGTTGGTGGTGATCTCGCCCATGACCAGCACCAGCCCCGTCGTCGTGGCCACCTCGCACGCGACCCGAGCCAGCGGGTCCTGATCGAGAATCGCGTCCAGGACCGCGTCGGAAATCTGATCGCAGAGCTTGTCGGGGTGGCCTTCGGTCACCGATTCGGAGGTGAACAGCAGTCGCGGCGAGCGCATGAAGGTGAGGTTGCTCATACTGTCTCTGTCTCCCATCGATCAGGTCCCCGATTCCCACGAGGACAGGTACTTCCGCTGCTCCTCGCTGAGCACGTCGATCTGGACCCCCATCGCTCGCAGTTTCAGCCGCGCTACCTCGGCGTCGATCTCGGCCGGCACCAGGTACACCTTCGGCTCGAGTCCACCGGAGTGCTGCTGGATGAACTCCGCGCTCAGCGCCTGATTGGCGAAGCTCATGTCCATCACGCCGGCCGGGTGCCCCTCGGCGGCAGACAGGTTCACCAGACGGCCGTCCGCCAGCAGGTAGATTCGTCGACCGTCGCTCAGATGGTACTCTTCGACGAAGTCGCGGACCAGCCGCTTTTCGGTGGACACGGCCGACAGGGCCGGGATGTTGATCTCGTCGTTGAAGTGCCCGGAGTTCGCGAGAATTGCGCCGTCCTTCATCGCCGCGATCTGCGGCTCGTCGACCACGTTGACGTCGCCGGTCGCGGTCACGAAGATGTCGGCGAGGGCGGCCGCGTCGGCGCTGGGCATGACTCGGTAGCCATCCATCAACGCCTCGAGCGCGCGGATCGGATCTACTTCGCAGACGATCACGTTCGCCCCCATGCCCCGCGCGCGCATGGCGATGCCTCGACCGCACCAGCCGTAGCCCGCCACGACGAAGGTGCTGCCCGCCAGCAAGATGTTCGTCGCGCGAATGATGCCGTCGAGGGTGCTTTGCCCGGTGCCGTAGCGGTTGTCGAAGAAGTGCTTGGTGGCCGCCTCGTTCACCGCGACGATGGGGTAGCGCAGGACGCCGTGCTCCTGCATGCTGCGCAGGCGGATGACGCCCGTCGTGGTCTCCTCGCAGCCGCCGATGACCGTGTCGATCAGCCCGGTCTTGTCCCGATGCAGCAAGGTCACGAGATCCGCGCCGTCGTCCATCGTGATCTGCGGCCGGCTCGCGAGCACCTCGTGGATGTGGCGATAGTAGGTGTCGTTGTCTTCGCCCTTGATGGCGAATGTCGATACGTCGTACGCGGAGACCAGCGCTGCCGCCACGTCGTCCTGGGTTGAGAGCGGGTTGCTGGCGCACAGCGCGATCTCGGCGCCACCGGCCTGCAAGGCCAGCATCAGGTTCGCGGTCTCCGTCGTGACGTGTAGACACGCCCCCAGGCGCACGCCGGCGAGTGGCCGCTCAGCGGCGAAGCGCTCGCGGATCAGGCGCAACACCGGCATCTGCGTCGCGGCCCACTCGATTCGGAGCCGGCCGTGTTCGGCGAGGCTGACGTCTTTGACGTCATGCTTTGGCAGCGTTTTGGACGGCATGGTCTAGTCCTTCCTCCCGGGCTGATTGAATCTGGGTGTAAGATAGAAGCTGCTGAAGTCGACGTTCGACGTCCTGGGTCCGTAGTCCGAGGACGCGCTGCACCCCGAAGGCTTCGCAGGTGAACGACGCGACCACGCAGCCCTGGAGGACCGCTCGACGCATCGCGTCCCACGAGAAGGACGATCCGGCGAGGCTACCCATGAAGGCCCCGGCGAAGCTGTCGCCAGCGCCGGTTGGATCGCAGACGCGCTGCAGCGGAAAAGCCGGCATCGCGAAGTACCGGTCGCGCGCGAACACGGCGCACCCATACTCGCCCTTCTTGACGATCACCGCGCGCGGGCCAAGATCGAGGACTCGCTGCGCCGCCGCCATGAGGTTGGACACGCCAGCGTACTGACGTAGCTCTGCCTCGTTCAACAACACGAGATCGACCGAGCGCATCACGTCGGTCACCGCGTCGCGCTTGGAGGCGATCCAGAAGTTCATCGTGTCCATCGCGCTAAGGCGAGGTCGGTCGACGGCCTCGAGCACGCGCAGTTGCAGCTCGGGATCGATGTTCGCGAGAAACACCACCGACTCGTGACGGTACTCGGTCGGGATTTTGGGATCGAAATGGGCGAACACGTTCAGGTCCGTCGCGAGCGTCTCGGCGGTGTTCAGGTCCTCGCCGTACCGCCCGATCCAGCGAAACGTCTTGCCGGGGCTGATCTCCAGCCCGCGCAGGTCGACCTGTCGGTCCCGCAGCATTGCCAGCCCCTGGGACGGAAAGTCGTCGCCGACGACGGCCACCAGGTGAATTGGCGCCGTGTAGAGTGAGGCGGCGAGCGAGAAATAGGTGGCGGACCCGCCAAGCGCCTCGGTGACCTGCCCGGATGGCGTCTCGACGGTATCCAGTGCCACCGAGCCAACCACGAGAACACTCATTGCTTTTGGCTACTCCTGTCAAACTGCCGGGGCGGCCCGGCGGGCCAAGTCGGCCAGGCTGCGATCGTAGGGCGGCCGAGCAACCCCAGCCTCGGTGATCATCGCGGCGATCAAGTCGCCCGGCGTCACGTCAAATGCGAGATTCAGCGCGGGCGACTCGGCTGGCGCGATCTGACGGTCGCCGACGCGGCGGATCTCGTCCGGACTCCGCTCTTCGATCGGAATGGCGCCGCCGTTGGCGATCGCCAGGTCGATCGTCGAGATCGGCGCGGCGACGTAAAACGGGATCCGGTGGGCGCGAGCGAGGACCGCCAGCGCGTACGTCCCCACCTTGTTCGCGACGTCCCCGTTCGCCGCGACGCGGTCCGCGCCGACGATCACCAGATCGACCCGACCACGCTGCATCAGGAATCCCGCCGCGCCGTCGACGATCACGGTGTGGGGGATGCCCGCGGTCAGCAACTCCCAGGCCGTCAGGCGCGCGCCCTGGAGTGCCGGCCGTGTTTCGTCGACCCAGACGTGGACCTGCTTCCCCTGCGCGTGGGCGGTGCGAATTACCCCGAGAGCCGTTCCGTACTCCACGGTGGCCAGGCCGCCCGTGTTGCAGTGGGTCAAGACGTTCGACGGCGAGGCAATCAGCGCCGCGCCGTGGTCGCCCATGCGGCGATTGGCACGCTGGTCTTCCTCGCAGAGACCGTGCGCCGCGTCCAGCGCCCTGCGCCTGGCGTCGACGACGGTCTCCGCCGCGCTGGCAGCAACACGCACCACGTCGAGCGCTCGCGCAAGATTTACCGCCGTCGGTCTGGTCCGCCGCAGCACGCCCGCGGCGGCGTCGAGGTCGCCCCACCAGTCAGGCAGGGTGGACGCGTGGCTGATCTGTCCAGCTAGCGCGAGCCCGTAACCCGCCGCGACGCCAATCGCGGGCGCACCCCGAACCCTGAGCGACGTAATTGCCTCGGCAACGTCGTCCGAGGTCCGACAATCGACGTAAACCAGCGCGCCGGGCAACCTGGTTTGATCAATCAGCCGAACGCGGTCTTCCAGCCATTCGACGGTTTTCATCTCGTACAGTGTTCTGGATCGCTGGCACAAAAAAACTTCCCTCGGATGAGAGAAGTTGCTGCATTTATGTGTCTCTCATCTCCCGGAGCGCGTGACTCCGGCGGAATTAGCACCGCACCGTTCCCCGGGTCACCCCGGTCGCGGTCGGATGCTGG
>DATLRG010000535.1:0-17834 GCA_035534795.1 Chloroflexota bacterium | reverse complement strand
GTGGAGTACGCGCTGGTGCTGACCCTGATCGCGGTCGCGGCCATCGCGGGCCTGACCCTCGCCGGCAGCAACATCAACAACTGGTGGAGCGCGATCGGCTCCTACGTCGGCACTCTGCAAACGAGTATTCCGTAGGGGTTTTCTGCCTGGACGACGTGGCCGCGCTGGGACGCGGCCACGGTCTTTTTTTGAGATCGTTTCACTGCTTGAATTGGCTACCGCTTGGAAGGTACGCTGGGGTGTGATAAGATGGGGACGCTCGATCTGCTGCTGAAAGGTGGGGTGGTGGTGCTGCTGATCGCCGGCGCGGCGACCGATCTGCGCAGCCGGCGGATTCCCAACGCGATCACGCTCGGCGGCGCGCTGCTCGGGTT
This sequence comes from Chloroflexota bacterium, assembly GCA_035534795.1. GTDB lineage: Bacteria > Chloroflexota > UBA6077 > FW602-bin22 > CADDYW01 > JAJPKB01. Next base: position 17,460 of record DATLRG010000535.1, on the reverse strand, counting down.
CGTCGTGAACGTCGCGCTTCATCAGCAGCAGGGTGCTCTGTCGAGCCTCGGCGGCTGGGCTCTCGGGGTGGCGTTGCTCGCGATCCCGTTCATTCTCGGCGGCATGGGGGCTGGCGACGTCAAGCTGCTCGCACTGGCCGGTGCCTGGGGCGGGCCAGCGTTCGCGCTGTACACGTTCCTGTGTGGCGCGATCGTCGGGGGGATCATCGCGGTCGGTCTCCTGGTGGTGAATCGAAGGGTGGGCGAGACGGTCCGACCGGTGACCACCGCTCTTCGGATGCAGCTCGTCTGGCTGCTTGGCAGCGTCTGGCCGCGGGCGTTGGAGCTCGCGGCGGTCGAGTCGGGCAGTGCCCGGGAAACACCGCGGGCGACGGGGCGACGGGTCCAGTTTCCCTACGGCCCCGCGTTGGCGATTGGCGGATTGATCGCGCTGCTGGTGAGGTGAGAGCGATGGAGCAAGGGCCGCGACCACGCGTTGTCCCCCGCGTCCGGCGGACCTCCGAATCCGGACAGGCGATTCTCGAGTTCCTCCTGGTGTTGCCGCTGCTCCTGCTCATCGGGGCAGCCGTCTGGGAGTATGGTCGGATTCTCGAAGTTCAGATCATCGCGGCGAACGCGGCGCGCGAGGGCGCTCGGTACGGCACGACCCATTCCACCGACGGTAATGCCACGCTGACCACGGAGATCCAAAACCGAGTCATCGCCGACATGCGGTTCGCGTACGGGAACCGGCTCGGGACCGGGGCAACCTGCACCGGGGGAGACGTCTGCTTCAACCAGACCGCCTCGGCGACGAATCCCGACATTCTCGTGACCTTCACCCCCTCGACGGGCGGCCCCGGCAGCACGGTGAGCGTCCAGGCAACCGTCCACGTCACTATTTTTGCGCCCTTCGTGCCTGGCCTGACAGATCCGTCGGGTAAGTATACCGTGTCGGACCTCGAAAGCATGGTCTTGCAGTAGGAGGCTTGCCAATGCTGCTGTCGGGTCGAATCACCTCGGGCGGTGGCCTCAGGACGCGCCGCCGTGGCGAGCTGGGCACGTCGATCGTCGAGTTCGCGTTGATTTTCACGCTCTTTTTCATGCTGGTAGGAGTCGTGATCCAGGGAGCGTTTCTGTTCAACGCGTGGCTGGTGATCACGGACGCCACCCGCGAGGCCGCGCGCGCCGGGGCGCCGTGCGTCAACCGTACCAATAATACGGGCTGCCAGCTGAGTGACGTCCAGACCGTTGCCAGAAGCGCCACGGCGGGCGCGGTCGATCAGAGTGCCCTGACGGTGCCGGTCCCGACCGTCTGGACGGACACCGATAATACCCAATACCTGGTCGTCAGCGCGAGCTACGAGGTTCCGATCCTGGCCCCGTTCATCGGTCAGTTCTTCCCCCAGGGCATGATACCCATCTCCAGCGTCTCGACGATGCGCCTGGAGAACCAGGGGAGTTGATCGCGGGTGCGCGGCCAGACTCGAACGTGGCTCGTACCTGGTGGTTACGTGATCGCGGTTAAATTTGCGGCGATTTAATGAGTAGTTTCACTCTTACGGCCGTCGAAGTGGGTGTGGTAGAGTGTTATCTATATCAAGGAGAGCAAGGGGCGCAAGTCAAGGAGGTTCCGCGTGAGAAATCTTCGCAGCTTCCTCATTCGCATGCACCACAGCGAACGTGGTCAGACGATCCTGGTCTTCGCGCTGATGTTTGTAGTCCTGCTCGGCTTCACCGCCATGGTCAGCGACGCCGGCATCGCCTATTGGAACCGACGGCTGGTCCAGAATGGGGTGGACAGCGCGGCGCTCGCTGGCGCCGTGAGCTTGAACAACGGGAGCTCGGTCGCGGACGTCAAGGCGACGGCCGTGGCGTACGCCAATGCCAACGGCGTGACGACGGCCGAGATCAACAACGTGACCGATCCAAAGTATCAGATCCAAGTAGGCCAGACGTTCTTTCCGAACGACACGGTGATCGTCAGCGCGGATCGCAAAGATAGCTTTGGCTTGCGCTACGTGCTGGTTGGTGGAAGCACAACGGATATTCAGGCGAGTGCCGCCGCGATCATCGCGCCGGTGAACCCGGACAACCTCTGGCCAATTGGGATCTGGAACGACCCGTCGGTCATCGCCAGTTGTTACAGCCCCACGGGCTGTACCCTGAAGACTGGCGCGGGAGGGTCGTCGGACGGCAACTTCGGATACGTCCAGTTCCCCGGCATGGGCGGGGGCAATATTGATGTGACCAATGCAATGCTCGGCGGGTTCCAGACTCCCGTTCCGGCGCCGACGGGGACCGCCACGCCGCCCGCAGTTGGACCGGGGCCAACGCCTCCGCCGGAGGTTTACGGGTGGTCTGACCCGAAGCAGTTGACCAGTGCGCCGGGCGATAAGACGAGTGCAACCATCAACGCGATGCAAACGATCATGGGTGACGGGAATCCTAACGATGCGGTCACGAAGGCGAGCTGGGACTACAATGAGTTATGTGAAGGCGGCAAGGTGACCTGCAGCAAGTACTACGTGCCGGTACCGCAAGATGGTAATACCTATAACCCGATCGCGACGAACAGTGCCGGTCAGAGTGTCGTCTGCATCAGCCAGACGGTGTGTCCCCGCGTTGGGATCGTACCGCTGACGGCTCAGAACATCAGTACGCTGAGTGGCAACTCGGACATCCAGATCACCGGTTTTGGCTGTTTCTATCTGTTAGGCACGGTCCAGTACACGGACAAAAATGGCAAGGGGCAGACGGGGATCCAGGGGAGGTTCCTGACCTATTGCACGGTGAGTGGGGGACAGGAAGTGGTGGGTGGCGCACCGGGATCGACCGGCGAGAACGGAGTGTTTCTCTGGCGCTAGGTTGGGATTGCGAGTACAACGTGGTGTCCTGTCCGGACGGCGCTCCGGCAGTCAGGTTTGGCGGGATGGATTGGTCTGTTTTCTAGGGAAGGAGATTGAACGACAATGTTCGGGCGCCGTAAGCTAGGAATTGTCTTCGCGCTGATTCTCGGGGTGATCGCGGCCCTGCTCGTCTGGAACTATACCCAGCGCCTGCAAGCGCAGGTGCGCACGGCCGCGGAGCAGAACAAAGTGGTCGAGGTGCCCGTGCTCGTCGCCGCGCAGGATATTCCCGCGCATACCTCGCTCAGTCCCGCGCTGGTCAAGGTCATTCAGATCCCGCAGGAGGCGAAGCTGCCTCAGGCCCTGACCAGTGCGAGCGACGTGACCGGCAAAGTCGTCCAGTACCCGCTCGCCTCGGGAGAGCAAATCCTGCCGGACAAGTTCACCGTCGAGCACACGGATCAGGGGCTCGCCTACGTGATTCCCGCCGGCATGCGCGCGTTGTCGGTGTCGGTCAGCGAGCTGAATGGCGCGGGTGGCATGATCCAGCCCGGCGATCACGTCGACATCATCGCGACGTTCGACCAGGGGACGATGGGCAAGGACGAGTCCATGCTGCTGCTGCAGAACGTCGAAGTGCTCTCGGTCGCACAGAACTTCGAGGGCGAGGCCGAGCAGGTGGCCTCCAACGCGCCAACGCAGCCCGCCTCGTCCGTTCTCGGTCAATCCGTGCCGGGGGTCGGGGGTGCGAATCCCACGCCAACGGGCGTGGCGGCGACGCCGACGGTGGTCCCGCTCAAGCTGCAACCGGAGGCCAAGACCGTGACCATCGCCGTGACGCCGGAGCAAGCCGAACGCGTGGTCCTGGCCCAAGCGAAGGGGTCGTTCAACTACGCGCTCCGCCCGGCCAAGGACACCTCGGTGGTGGAGATTCCCGAGGCGACGCTCAGCACGCTGGCGGGTCCCATCCAGAAGCCCACCGCTCTGATCGAGAGCGTGGAGATCTCTCCGACGAACGCGAAGCCGGGCGACATTCTGACGGTGAAGATCGCGGTCAAGAACACGTCGGATAAGCCGATTCAATCGCAGGCGCCCGATCCCAAATACACGTACGTCCAGGGGACGACCTACTATTCGCAGAAGTTTCCCTCCCAGGATGGAAAGTTCCGGGTCGGGATCAACTTCGACGGGCAGGCCTCTGCGCCATTCCCCTACCGCTGGGGCTTCGGTGGAGACCTGGCGCCCGGTGCGACCACGACGGTGATCGGGTACATCAAGCTGACCTACGACATCAAGCCGACGAACTTCTGGGCGGGCCTGATCCAGGAGCCGGAAAAGGTGCTCCAGGATAACGAAGGGACCACGCTGGTCACGGTGCTGCCGGTGAACACGGCGGTGATCTCGGTCGACGCCGCGAACGTTCGTAGCGGCCCGGACATCTCGTCGAGCGTCATCGACAAGCTACCCTACGGCACCGAAGTCCCGATCCTCGGGCAGACGCAAGACTGGTATCAGATCAAGCTGCCCGATGGCCGACTCGGCTTCGTGGCCGCTGGCTGGATCATCGCGCCCAATCCGCCGGGTGCGCCGGCCAGTCACTAATGCATAATCCAGGGGGGTCGTCGGGAATGAGCTTGAGAACATTGGCCCGGTGGGCCAATGTTCTCAAGCTCATTCCCGATGCCCTCCCTGGGAAGAGCACTAAGTCCGGAGGGTAGACCAGCATGGCCAGCGAGATCAGGGTCCTGTTAGTCGAGGAGACGAAATACCGGGCAGATTTGAATCGTCTCCTGCGCGGAGATGCGATCACTCTCGTGGCCGAAGCCGGGTTTGGGACCGAGGCGGTCACGATGGCACAAGAGACGACTCCCGACGTCGTCGTCTTGAGTCTCGAGGAGCCGATCGCGCGGCCGCTTCGGACGCTGGAGATTCTGACGGCGGCGCTGCCGACCGTGGGGGTCGTCGCCGTCTCGTCGATCAACAACCGCGACGTGATGCGTAAGGCGATGCGGACCGGGGCGCGCGACTTTCTGACGAAACCGGTGGGCCACGACGATTTGCAACGCGCGATCGCCGCGGTCTACGAGGCCGGACAGAAAAAGCAGACGATGAGCGAGGTAGACAACCAGAAGGACCTGCGGACTGGTGACTTGCTCGTCCTCTTCGGCGGCAAAGGAGGCATCGGTAAGACGACGATCTCGGTCAACCTGGCCACCGCGATTGCGATCGAGAGCAAGCAGCGGGTGGCGCTGGTGGACCTCGACGTCCAGATGGGGGACGTCGCGCTGATGCTGAGCGTGGTCCCGGAGCGGAGCATCGTCGACGCGGCGATGAGCGCGGACCGACTCGAGTCCGAGTACCTGCAGAGCCTGCTGTACACGGACCGGACCGGGATCCGCCTGCTACCGGCGCCGGCGTCGCCGGAGGAGAGCGCCGAGGTCACTGCCGTTCAGATCGGGCAGGTGCTCGACGCGTTGGTGCGGACCTTCGACTACGTGATCGTGGATACCGCGCCGGTACTCAACGACATCAATCTGACAGCGCTCCAGAAGGCGACGCTGATCCTGCTGCTGACGACGCCGGAGCTTCCTTCGCTCAAGCGGACCAAGATCTCGCTCGGTTTGCTGTTGAAGGCGTGGAACTTCTCGGAGGAGCGGATCAAGCTGCTGGTGAACTATCCCTATACGCACAACGGAGTCATGCTCAGCGACATGGAGAGCACGCTCGACTACCCGATTTTCTGGAAGATTCCGTACGACGTCACCGTCGCTCAATCGGTGAAGGCCGGGCGCCCGTGCGTCGAGGCGAAGCCAAACGCGCGATTCAGCCGAAACATGACAGATCTGGCGCGATCGATTTGCGGTCTGAACCAACCATCCCGCGGGATCCTCAGCCTGTTGTGGCAGAGGTAACCGGGGTCTCAGCGAAGAGGCAATTGCACGCCGCGATGCGTGGAAGGTGACGAAGAAAGATGTTGTGGCCGCCCAAACAGACAGCGCAGCCGAAGCCGGGCAACGACGGCCGCTCGAACGGTGTCGAGACGAGCGCGTCGCAACCGGGGACGACCATCGTGGAGACGGCGTACCTCACGCCGAGCGATCCCTTTGTCGAGATCAAGTTCCGCGTCCACGAGGAGCTGCTCCGCCAGCTCGATCTGGAAAAGGTCCAGCAGAAGCAAGGGGCGGAGCTCCGCAAGGCGATCGAAGAAGCAGCCGGAACGATGCTGGCGGCGCAGGAAACGCCGCTCAGCCGGCAAGAGCGCCTGCGCCTGGTGCGCGAGGTCGCGGACGAAGTGCTCGGCTTCGGCCCGCTGGAGCCGCTGCTGGCCGACCCGACCGTGACCGAAGTGATGGTGAACGCGCCGCGGCGGGTCTATTTCGAGCGGAAGGGGCTGCTGCACCTGAGCGAAGTCGTCTTTCGCGACGAGGCGCACATCATGCGCATCATCGACAAGATCATCAGTCCGCTCGGTCGACGCGTCGACGAGTCCAGCCCGATGGTCGATGCCCGTCTCCCGGATGGTTCCCGCGTGAACGCGATCATCCCGCCGCTGGCGGTGGACAGCCCGACGATCACCATCCGTAAGTTCGCCCGCGATCCTCTGACCGTCGAGAACATGATCGAATTCGGCACCTTCACGCCGGAAATCGCGGCGTTCCTGAAGGCGTGCGTCGAGTCACGGATCAACACGGTCATCTCGGGGGGCACCGGCTCGGGCAAGACGACCTTGCTCAACGTGTTGAGCGCCTTCATTCCGCCGCGCGAGCGCATTGTCACGATCGAAGACCCGTGCGAGCTACAGATGCGTCAGCCCCACGTGGTGCGCCTGGAGACGCGGCCGGCGAATATCGAGGGCAAGGGCGAGGTGACCCAGCGTCAACTGGTGAAGAACGCCTTGCGGATGCGGCCCGACCGGATCGTGGTGGGTGAGGTGCGCAGCGGTGAAGCGTTCGACATGCTCCAGGCGATGAACACCGGCCACGACGGCAGCCTGACGACGGTCCACTCGAACACCCCGCGCGATGCCCTGGCGCGCATCGAGAACATGGTCCTGATGGCCAGCCTCGACCTGCCGGTTCGGGCGATCCGCGAGCAGGTCGCTTCGGCGATCAACCTGATCGTTCACCTGAGCCGCCTCCGCGACGGATCGCGCCGGGTCACGCACGTGACCGAGGTGGTGGGGATGGAGGGAGAGATGGTTACGATGCAGGACATTTTCCTCTTCCACCAGCAGGGGTTCGACCAGGGCGGGCGGGTCCGCGGCGGCATCCAGGCGACGGGCTTGCGGCCGCGTTGCGTCGACAAGTTTGAGCAGGAAGGGATCGTGCTGCCCGGGGATCTCTTCGCACAGCGAGCGAGGTGACGATCGATGGACACGCTTGGCCTGGTCTTGCCCCTGGTCGCCTTTCTGGCCGCCATGGGACTCGTCCTGGCAGTCACCAATCTGTTTGGGGCCGAGCGGGAGGTGCTCCAGGAGCGGCTCACCGGCTATGGCCAACCGACCGGCCACACGATGGCGATCGGAGGCACTGGCAGTACGATTCTGAAGGAGCGCGAGTTCAGCGGAATTCCGCTCGTCCAGTCGCTCCTCAGCGGCAGCTCGTTTGCCGACCAGTGGGCGGTGGATCTGGTCGCCGCGGGACTGCCGTTACGAGTCGGCGAGTACCTGTTGCTCCGCTGGATCAGCGCGATCGCCTTCGCGGCGGTTGCTCTGCTCGCCGGCTTGCCTTCGCTGTTCGCGATCCCTGCCGCGGTCCTCGGTTTCTACGTTCCGAAGTTCTACGTCGGGTTCAAACAGCAGCAGCGGGTCGGCAAGTTCAACGACCAGCTGGTCGATGCGCTGTCGATGATGGCCAACGCGCTGAAGTCCGGGTCGAGCTTCCTCCAGGCGATCGACCTGGTGGCGCGCGAGCTGCCAGCGCCGGTCAGCGAAGAGTTCGGTCAGGTCGTCGCCGAGGTGAGCGTCGGGGCCGGACTCGACGAAGCGCTCACCAATCTCACCAAGCGGATCAAGAGCTACGATCTCTACCTCGTCGTGACGGCGATGATCATCCAACGGCAGACCGGCGGCAACCTGGCGGAAGTACTGGAAAACATCGCCTACACCATCCGGGAGCGGATGCGTCTGTTGCGCCAGGTCCAGGTCCTGACTGCCCAGCAGCGGCTTTCGGCCATCGTCGTCGCCTTGCTACCGCTCTTTCTGCTGATCGTTCTATCGCTGACCACACCGTCCTACCACGGACCATTTCTCGCTTCGACGCTCGGCCGCATCATGCTCGCGGTCGCGTTCGTCTTCCAGGTGCTGGGCTTCGTGGTCATGAACCGTCTCGCCCAGATCGATGTATAAATTGATCTCAAGGCTGTGGCTTGGGCACCCCCGGGGCGCCCAAGCCACAGCCTTGAGATAGTTGCTAAGAAGCGCTCTCAAGACCTGTTCTGCACCGCGCGAAGCGCATTGCAGAACAGGTCTTGAGAGGAGCTCCAAAGGGGGCCAGGGATGATCGTCGTCTTGCCGATCCTGGTGTTTGGCACGATCCTGTTCATCGCGTTCGCGTTCTCGGCTCCCGCCGAGTCGGTGATCCAACAGCGTCTGAAGACGTACGGGTACACCGCGACGGGGCGAGACCTCTCGGCGCCGTTCACCGAGCGCGTGGTCGTGCCACTCCTCGGCGGGATCGCGAGCCTGATCGGCCGGCTGTCGCCGCAGACGATGGGCGAGCGGGTCAGGCTGCGACTGGCGCAAGCCGGTCACCCTGGCGGCATGAGTGGCAGCACCTTCGGCCTGATCAAGGTCGGTGGGCTGCTGCTGTTCCCGGCGATCTTCGTCGGCCCGTCGATTCTCAGCGGCCAGATCGAGTTTCGCACGATTGTGCTGCTCGTGGTGCTGGCCTATCTCGGGTGGTGGCTGCCGGAGTTCTGGCTCAGCTCCCGGATCGGGCAGCGGCAGTACAAGATTGAGCGCGCCCTGCCCGATGCGGTTGACCTCATCGTCGTCTGCGTCGAAGCTGGCAACGCGTTGGAGGCGGCATTAGCCAACGTGACCCAGAAGCTGAAGGGCCCGCTGGCGGAGGAATTCGATCGCACGCTCCGTGAGATCTCCATGGGGCGACCCCGGCGCGAGGCCCTGCGCGACCTGGGGCACCGCGCGGGAGTGAACGACCTTCAGGCGTTCATCGCGGCGATTCTCCAGGCGGACAGTCTCGGCGTGAGCATCGCTCAGACGTTGCGGATCCAGTCGGACGCGATGCGGGTGCGCCGGCGCCAGCGCGCCGAAGAACAGGCCGCGAAGCTGCCGGTGAAGATGCTCTTTCCGTTGATCACTCTGATCTTCCCGGCGCTGATGATCGTCATTCTCGGGCCGGCCGTCGTGAAGCTGATGGCCTTTTTCGCCCATACGCCGGTGCCGGGCGGCTAAGGGTAGACGGCGATGCGGATGTTACGCCGCGGCCGGAACCAGCCGGCAGCTGGAACCTCTCCCACTCCCCAGGCGCCCGTGCTTTCGCCGGAAAGCGGTCCGCCGCCCGGCGACAGCGCGGTAGCTTCGTCCGGACAGGCAGCGCCAGCGGGGGGTGGGTGGCGACCACGCCAGACCTGGGAGTGCGCGCAGTGCGGGGCATTCAATCCGCCGACCGCCGCTTTTTGCGCCCACTGCGGCCGCTTGTCGCACGCCATCGAAGAAGAGCTCCGCGCTCGCGAGGAGTTCGTGGTGCTCGACGGGCTGCAGGCGCTGCGCGGCGGCGACGAGGCCAGCGCCCGGCGCTGCTTTGCCCTGGCCACCGAGCGCGATCCACGGAGTCAGGTGGCCTGGTATTGGCGGACACGCACCGGCGAAACGGTCGACGACGTCATCTACTGCCTCGAGCAGATGCTGCGGCTGGACCCGAGCGACAGTCAGACGAGCGCGGATCTAGAGCTCGCACGACTGAGGAAGCAACACGAAGCCGGCGTGGCGACGGCGCGGGCAGCGACGGAGGCAGCGCAACAGCAGGCGCCGCGGGGACCAGGGCGGGTCGAACGGGCCGTGACGTCCGTTCGCTACCTTGCGTTGGAGGTTGGCAGCGTCCCGAGTTTTGTCATCGGTCTGTTTTGGGGGCGCACGGTGGTCCTGACCGCTTTGGCCATCGCCGGAGTTCGTGGCGGGCCAGCGCTGATGCCCAACTTTCAGTTACCGGCGGTCATGGTCTCGCTGCCAGCCGACATGCTCAAGCCCTTGCCGAGCACGCTGAGCGCGAGCGCCGCGGTCGTGATCGTGCTCGCGGTGTGGTACGTGTGGCTGGCGTTCGGCCTCGCGGAAGGCACGCGGAGCGCTCGCTACCTCGCCATCGGCAGCGGGCTGGCTGCTCTGCTCGCGACGCGGCTGATCGCGTCGAACGGCCAGTGGTTCCTCGACGCGGCGTTGCTGCTCACGGTCCTGGCCATCGTCGGGAAGCCCCGGGCGGCGGCGGAGCACCGGTTGACGTAATCGTTCAGGGCGCGGCGACCTGCAGCAGGCCGCGCTGGAGGCCGATGGTGATGGCCTCGGCCTTGTTCCGTGCGTGGAGCTTCTGCAGGATGTGCGCTCGGCAGTTATCGACCGTCTTCGCGCTCAGACCCAGCTTCTCCGCGATTTCCCGGCTGGTTCGGCCCACCGCGATCAGCTCGAAAATCTCTCGCTCGCGGAGCGTGAGCTCATCGTCGTCGGTGACCGGTAGCTCCGCTTGATTGATCTGCTCCACGACCATCCGCGCGATCGCCGGATGCAACACGGACTGCCCCCGGTGGACCGCGCGAATCGCATCTGCCAGATCGGTGCTGGCGGATTCTTTGAGCAGGTAGCCACGGGCCCCGGCTTTCAGCATGCCAAACACGGTATAGCTGCTGTCGTGCATCGTGAGCACGAGCACCTCGGTGCGCGGACAGGCCTGACGAATGGCGCGGGTTGCCTGTGTGCCGGACAATCCCGGCATCTGGGCATCCATCACGACGACGTCCGGCGCGTGTTGCTTGGCCAGGCGCACCGCCTGCAGTCCGTCGCCCGCTTCCCCGACGATCTGGATATCCGATTCCCGCTCGAGCAGTGCCTTCACGCCCTGGCGCAGAATCGTGTGATCGTCCACCAACAGCACTCGAATGTTAGCCACTTCTTCCTCCAGCGTACGGAAAAGTTGCTCGGACGGTCGCCCCGCAGCCCGGGGCCGAGGTGATCACCAGGCTTCCTCCCAATTGGCGAGCCCGCTCCCGCATGCCCAGGAGCCCAAGGCGCGGTGCCTCTGCTCCGAACGCTCGCTCGGGATCGAATCCTCGACCGTTATCCTGGATGGTGCAGATCACGCGGTGCGGTTCCACGGTCATCTCGACACAGACCAGCCGCGCCCGGGCGTGGCGCGCGACGTTGGTGAGCGCTTCCTGCACGATCCGGAACAGGGCCATCTCGACTGCCTCGGGCAGTCGGCAGGTCTCGGGCGCATCGAGCTTTGCCGGGACCTGATACTGTGTCTCAAACTGCCGCACCAGCCAGTGAAGCGTCGGGACGAGACCGAGCTCGCTGAGCATGGGCGGGCGGAGGCTGTACACGAGGCGATGAAGGTCGCGCGTGGCGGACAGTAGCGTCTGACGAATATCCTTGAGCTGGGTCGCGATCGCCGGGCGATCGCCCGGCAGATCGCTGATACAGGTATCGATTTTGAAAAGAGTGGCAGTGAGAATTTGCCCGGTCTCGTCGTGCAGCTCGCGCGCCAGGCGGCCCCGCTCCTCTTCGAGAAGCTGCAAGGCGTCGTCACGAACGCGCTCGTCGAGCCCTTCACGTTTGGCCTGCTCCTGTAGGTATCCCTGGACCGCGGCCTCGACCGCTTGCAGCACGATCTCGCAGCTCGCGGCTACCTCCGGGTCCGGGGCGCTTTCGCCGCGCGCGGTCTGCAACGTCTGCCGCACCATCGCGAAGATACGCTGAATCGGCGTCCCTTCCTGGGCGGCCGACTGACCCTGCTGGCGAAACTGACGACGCAGTCGCGACAGCACCGACGGCGCGTCGCTCGCCTTCTGAAGCAGAGCGCCATAGGCATGCTGGATCACGCGGACCGGCGTGTTGGTCACACGTAGCGACTGACCCGTTCCGTGGACCGCCGGGGAGTCCGCCGCGCGTAAGGAGATGATCGGGCGTGCGACCGCCTGCCCGGGCGCGGCCGATTGCTCGTCATCCGATATTCGCATCGAACTCCGCACCTCTCAGGGCTGGCTAACCGGCCAGATCGCGGTCCAGGGTTTGGCTGTCCGGGCAACAAGAGCGATTCACTGCCACCACTCCACTACTATACGCAGGAAATCTTCCCGCAGATCGTAGAAATTAGTACTATTCGCCTGTACCGTTTAGCCCACTGTACGATACTGGCCACCGGTCGCGAATCGGTTGAGGCCAGGTTGAGGTAACGTTGAGCCTGCTTCTCTGCTCCACATGTCATAACACGGCAGATCGCCTAAAGATGCTCGCCGTCGGTGGTGGCAGCGGTTTCGTCGAAGCCCTATAATCAGTCTTGCTCCGGCGAAGCCGGAGCCGTCTGGCGGCCGATCTTGGCTCGAGAGGAACACACGATGGCTATCCTCGTTACCGGCGGCAACGGTTACATCGGCCGCTGGCTCGCCCACGAGTTGCTCGCGCACGACCTCGCGGTCGTCACATTCGATCGCCTGGCGCCTGATCCGTCGTGGAGACCGCCACTGCCGGCTTCCGCGCGCTTCGTCTCCGGCGACATCACCGACCGCGACGCCGTCGTCGAGGCCGCCCGCGGTGACAATTTCAGCGCGATCGTCCACCTCGCCGGCATCGTGACGATGGGCTGCGAACGCGATCCCGACCTTGGCATGCGGGTCAACCTCGGTGGCACCCACAACGTGCTGGAAGCGGCGCGGCTGTGCGGCATTCCGCGGGTCGTCTTCGCCAGCACCATCTCGGTGTACGGACCCGACGTGTCCCAGCCGATGACCGAGTCCACGGCCGCGCTGCCGCTGACCTGGTACGGCCAGAGCAAGTTGATGGCCGAGCAGCTTGGCTTGTATTACCGGCGCCGGTTCGGGCTGGACTTCCGAGCCAGTCGCCTGGCGGCGATCGTCGGACCGGCGCGTAACGCCGCCTCTGGCTCGGCGACAATGTATACGTCGTTGATCATCGAGCGGGCGGCACTCGGCCAACCCTACGAGATCGACGTGGACCCGGAGGCCGGCACGCCGGTGTGCTACGCGAAGGATGCGGCGCGGGCGCTGGCGACGCTGGCGACCGCGGCGTCGGCGCCGCGGCAAGTTTACCACATCAGCACCGGTCTGGTCACCGCTCGTTCCTTGATCGACATCGTGCGGAAGAAGGTGCCGAACGCCCAGATCACCTTCAGACCCGATCCGCTGCTGGCGCCGGTGAGCCGCATCTCGCGCGACTGGGATCTGAGCATCGCGGCGGCTGAGCAGGACCTCGGCTGGCGCCCTGCCTACACCATCGAGACGATGGTGGACGATCTGATGGCGATCGTTCGATCATCCGCGAGCGCGGGTCAATAACCGGTGCAGGTTTTCGCCCAGAATGCGGGCGCGGTGATCCTCCGGAATGAACGTGCAGTGGGTCCGAAACGCCTCGAGGGCGTGCTGGTAGGTCATCGCGCGACGGACGACCGGGTAATCCGATCCCCAGCAGAGACGGTTGGGGCCAAAGTGCTCGTAGAGGCCGCGCACGATCCGCTCGCACGCGGCGAACGGATATTCCCACCCGACCGGCGCGACGTAGTGAAACCCGGACAGCTTGACGTAAATGTTCGGTACGGTCGCGGAGGCGAGAATCTCCTGGAAGAGAGGATGGGGCGGCGCTTCGGAGGCCTGGGCGCCGGCCATGTGGTGGCAGAGGAACGGCACCGACGGAAACCGCTGGGCAATCTGCCGGAGGACCGGCTGAAGTCGGGCCGGCAGCGCGAAGCTGGCGATTTGCTGGCGCTCTGCCGCCACTGAGAGGAAGGCCAACCCCTCGTCAGAGAGGAACCAGGACCCATCGTCGCCGGCTTTGACGTAGTGGGTGAAGCCTTTGGTGCCGTATCGCTCGGCCGTCTCGGCGAGTCGTTGGGCGGCCCCGGGAGCGTGGTAGGTGGGCATCCAGGAGCAGTCCACGTCGGCGAGCTGGTGCAAACGATCGGGATAGCGACGCACCGCTTCGGCGACGTACTCGTTGTTGTCGGGATTGTGATCGATCCGCGCGCAGACGATTGTCGCCTGATCGACGCCGTGCTGGTCCATTTCGAAGAGAAGCTGCTCGACGATGCCCCGGCTCGTCGGGTCGGGGACGGCGGGCTGATAAGGCCAGTAACGCCAGGCGTGGCAGTGGGCATCGACGATCATCGCGGATCCTCCTTCTTGATGGTGCAGCTATTTTCCGTCCATCATACACCAGAAGCCATTTCCCTCTTGCGTTGCTGAGCAAATGCGGTATCCTCTCCTTAGCGTCCACGAAGCGTGAGTCGAGCGGGAAGTGTGGAGAGGTCGAATGGGTAACGGAATCGATGGCGTCACCTGGGTCGTCATGTTCGTGCTGCTCGCGGCCATCATCCAGGTGGTCTACCCGGGAACGATCGCGGCGATTATCCACCAGGTTGCCGCGCAAATCGGCCTGCCGTAGGAGATCGTATCTCCCGCCGAGCGCAGCGAAGAGACGTGTCGAAAAACTCAGCGTGGAGGTCCCCGTGGCGATGCCCCCAATCGCGCGCACTGGCGTCGATCGGCAGCGCGAGCTCCTCGCGGTCGCGGGCCGAGTCCTCGCGGGCGGCGGCCTCGGCCTCTTCAACTTGCCGGACGAGGTCAACCTCGTCGTGGCGGAAGGCAAGGGGAGCCACGTCACCGACGTCGCCGGCCGCGATTACATCGACTATCACCTGGGCTCCGGCCCGGACCTCCTCGGCCACGCCCACCCGGCGATCACCGAGGCGGTGACCGCGCAGCTTGCCAAGGGGACGACCTACTACTTCCTCAATCAACACGCCATTCGGCTGGCCGAGCGGGTTGTCGAGGCGGTCCCCTGCGGCGAGCAGCTTCACTTCACCGGCTCGGGGACCGAGGCCACCTTCTTTGCCTTGCGGGTTGCCCGCGCCCATCGCAAGCGCTCGAAGATTCTAAAGTTCGAGGGTGCCTGGCACGGGATGCACGATTATGCGCTCTGGGGAACGGTGCCGACCGCGGCGAGCGACTACCCGCGGGCAAAGCCAGATTCGGCCGGTATCCCGGCGTCGGTCGGAGCCGAGGTCCTCGTCGCGCCGTTCAACGACGCGGAACGAGCGGTCGATCTGATCGAGCGCCACGCCGCCGACCTGGCGGCCGTCATCGTCGAGCCGCTCCAACGCGTCCTGCTGCCGCGACCCGGTTTCCTGGAAGCCGTCCGGGACGTGACCCGGCGCCACGGAATCGTCCTCATCTTCGACGAGGTGGTGACCGGGTTCCGGATCGCCTGGGGTGGCGCGCAGGAGCGCTACGGCGTGGTGCCCGACCTCGCGACCTACGGCAAGGCGATGGCGGGCGGCTTTCCCATGGCCTGCATCGTCGGACGAGGCGAGATCATGGCAGCGCTCGACGGTCGCCGCTTGCCGCGTGCCGAGCTCGCCTGGGCCAGCGGGACGTTGAGCGGCAACCCGATCAGCGCCGCCGCCGGTTTGGCCGGACTGAACGTCCTGGCGCAGCCGGGAACCTACGCGCGCTTGCATCACCTCGGCGCGCGCCTGCGTGCCGGTCTCGTCGAGAGTGGGCGGCGCCATGGCTTTCCGGCCCAGGCGCTCGGCGAAGACGCGGTGTTTGGCATTCGTTTCATCGAGAGTGACGACGTGAAGAACTGGATGGACTTGCAGGCGCACGATCGGGCGCTGGGCCTGCGCTGGGGCGTCGAATGCCTCAAGCGCGGTCTGTTGGTCAATCCGAACGAGAAGTTCTACATTTCGATCGCCCACACCGACGCCGACATCGACCGGACCCTGGAGATCTGCGACGCCGCTTTCGCCGCCATCTATCGTTGACGATGGGACCGGTGCCGATGCCAGCGGGAAGGCCAGATCACGCCGCTGCCCTGCTCGAGCGGTTGGCGCGCGAGGCGGATCTCGCCGACGGTCGCTGACGTACTGCCACGAAATTTCGAGGAGGACACGATCATGGCTTCGGAGCGGTACCATGGGATCTATGCGATCCCCGCGACGCCCTTTCACGACGACCTGACGATCGACGGCGAGAGCTTTCGCCGCGAAATAGACTTCTGCGGGCGTTGCGGCGCCCAGGGAATCGTCTGGCCGGTCGGGGTGAGCGAGATGATGACGCTCTCGGACGACGAGCGCCGCGCGGGCTTCCGGCTGATCGCCGCCGAGAACCGCCGCCGCTCCGTCTTCGTCGCCGGCGTGTCGGGAACGAGCATCCCGCACGCCGTCGAGCTGGCGAAGGCCGCGGCCGACGCGGGGGCCGACGCCGTGATCGCGGTTCCCCCCTACACCTTCCGACTGGACACCGACGGGATCATCGCCTACTTTCGGGAGATCGCCGCCGCGGTGCCGCTGCCGATCTGTGTCCAGAATCAAAACCCGCCGATGGGGACGCCACTCGCGATCTCGTTCGTCCAGAGGCTCGCGCACGAGGTCCCCAGCGTCTGCATGGTGAAGGAGGAAGTCCCGCCCGCGTTGCAGCGCATCGGTCAGGCCGTTGCTTTGACGGACCCGCCCCTCCGAGGCGTCTTCGGCGGCGGCGGCGGCATCAACTTGATCGAGGAAATTCGCCGCGGTGGCAGCGGAAACATGCCGGCGTGCCAGTGGACGGACATCCTGGTCGACATCTATGCCCTGGCCCGCAAGGACGAAGAGGGAGCGCGACGCCTCCACCGCCGTTTTCTGCCGGCAGTGTCGATGGAACGGCTGTACGGTGTCCGCCTGGTCAAGGAAGTCCTCAAGCGGCGCGGGATCGTCACGACGACAGCGATGCGCCAGCCGGCACCCGAGCTGGACCAGTACGACCGCTACGAGCTCGATCGCATCACCGAGGAGATCTCGGACCTGCCGCGGGTAAAAGCCTAAACTGCCCATCCTTTACGGTGACCGTGCCCGCGCTCTCCAGTCGTTCCAGGTGCGCGCGGACGTTGCGCGCGGCCATGGGGTACAACGCGGGCGGGGTGTCGACGTAGAGGCGCTGGACCAGAGTGTCGACCGACGCCGGCCCGTCCTGAAGCGCGTCGACGATCTGCCGGTCGCGCTCGGCACGGTGGACGAGGTACTCTCGGACCTTCTCCACGCCGTTCTCGACCACCGGTCCATGCCCCGGCAGGATCGTCCGCGGCCGCAACGCCTCGACCCGTCGCAGTGAATCGAGGTAGCGGCCCAGGGCGCCGGGCGCGTCCTCGAGGACGACGGTGCCGGCTCCGGCGATCAGGTCGCCGCTGAAGAGGAGATGGTCGGCGTCGATCCAGAAGCAGAGATGCTCGCCGGCGTGGCCGGGTGTTGCGTAGGCCGTCAGGCGATCGTCGCCGACCTCGACGACGTCGCCATCGGCAAGTGAGCGATCGACCTTGGCGACGTCGCGGTGGGCGAGGAGGTGCGCACCGGTCCGATCACGCAGGCGAAAGGCGGCGGGGAGATGATCCTCGTGCGCGTGCGTGACCAGTAAC
>DATLRG010000534.1:0-5568 GCA_035534795.1 Chloroflexota bacterium | reverse complement strand
AGAATAATGCGAAAATATACGGTGATTCTGGAATATGACACGGAGGCGAGCGCGTACGCGGTGACGGTGCCCGCTTTGCCCGGCTGCACGTCGCAAGGTGCAACAGTCGAGGAAGCCCTTGCTAACGCGAAGGAAGCCATTACTGGGCACATCGCGGCGCTCCAATCCCTCGGCGAGGAGGTTCCGGAAGAACCGGAAGGGCCAATGGTGATCGTCGCCAGCGTCGCCGCATAGCGATAGTCTTGTACACTCTGATTCATGCGGGTCTATTGGGAAGTAGCAAAGCGTGCCTATCAGCGCCAGCTTACCTAGCGCGCAGCGAATCTGAACCCGCTGATCACCAATGCCTGCTTCGGTTACTTGCGGGCGGTCTTATTCGTCGCGGTATTTCAAAATCAGGCGACAATCGCCGGTTACGACCTGCGGCAGACGATTACCTACAGTTGGCTCACCCAATCGTTGATCTATGATGGCAGCCTCGACGAAATCCGCGGGCGTTTTGGAACCGAGCGAACTCTGGTTGTCGACCTGGACGACGACGTGCGAGACGACGAGCCGCTCGACGTTGCCAACGCCAGCCAAATTCGCGCAGACGGACCGCGTCGGTGGCTGCGCTTCAACCGCGGCGCGGTCAGCGCGGCGGACCTGATTGCCGCGGTGACCGCGCGTTACCGGATTCGTGACCTTTCGCTCGAAGAGCCGGCGATCGAGGGAATTATCCGCAGGATTTACGAAGAGGGAACGGCGCCGGTTGAGGGTTGAGGCCGTGCGAGTGTCACGATCGAACCGTGTGGGGGACCGGGAGCGCCAGCTTCTAGCTGGCGCGTACATAAGCGTGCTGACGTGATGACCACGCCGCCTGGAAGGCAGCGCTCCCAGTCCCCCGCCCCCGACACCCGCCCTACTCGCGCAGACGGCGCGTCGCTTCCACGTCGACGTCCCGCTGATCGTCCGTGACGACCACGCCGTACGCTTGCTTGGCGTGCTCGGCCGTGATCTTCTCGTTCTCTACGTCGGCCAGGACGGCATGGGGATCCCGATGGTGCGGATTGCCCCAGCCGCCGGCGCCGGCCAGCTCGTGGCGGATCACCTCGCCAGCGCGGAGGGTGAGAAGGGTCTTGCCGGGGAGGAGTTCCTGGTTGGGACCAGGATTGAGAATGGTCCGGCAAAGCTGACCCGGTTGGCCGCCGGCCAGGCCGTAGGCGGGAAAGCGGGTCCGGTCGGAGCGGATGTTCATGGTTCCTTCGCGCTCCAGGAAGCGGTACTGGCGCACCAGGGCGAGCGCGCCGCGGTATTCACCCGCGCCTCCGCTGTCCGGAAGGAAGGCGTACTCGTCGATCCGCAGCGGGTATTCTTTCTCGATGACCTCGGACGGGTAATTCGAAAAGTTCACGACCGCCGAGGCGCAGCCGTCGACGCCGTCGGCGAAAGGCCGTCCGCCCCAGCCGCTATTCAAAAACTCGAGGAATACGAACGGTCGGCGCTGGGCGTCGTAGCCTCCCAGGGTGATGCCGGTGTCGCCGCCGACCTCGCAAGCGGGAATCCGATCGGGAGCAAGCTTTGCCAGGGCGCCGAAGACCGCGGTCGCGATCCGGAAGCCGGTCAGCCCGCGCGCGGCGACCGCGGCCGGCGGGACCGGGTTGACGACGGTGCCGGCCGGAGCGTGAACCTGAATCGCCCGAAAGTAGCCTTCGTTGTTCGGGATGTCCGGCGGCAGCAAGCAACGCACGCAGGCATACACCGCCGACTTGGTGAACGAGAGCACGGAGTTGATCGCGCCTTTGACCTGCGGCGCGGATCCGGCGAAGTCGACGTCGAGCCCATCGCCGCGCACCTCGATCGCCACCCGAATTGGAATCGGGTCCGGATCGATGCCGTCGTCGTCTAGCCAGTCCTCGAACGTGTAGCGGCCGGCCGGCCAGCGCGCGATCTCCAGCCGGGCCAGCCGTTCGCTGTAGTCAAGCAGCTCCGAGGCGGCCGAGGTCACGGCCTCTTCGCCGTAGCGGTCGACCAAGGCGAGGTAACCGGCCTCACCGATCGTGCAGGCGGCGAGCTCAGCACGCAGGTCGCCGAGCACCTTCACTGGAATCCGCACGTTCTTCTCGATCAGCCGAAATAGGCCCTCGTTCGGCTTCCCTCCGTCGTAGAGGCGCAGCGGCGGTATGCACAGTCCTTCCTGATAGACCTCGGTCGAATCGCAGGCGTTGCCGCCCGGTGCCCGTCCGCCAATGTCGGTGTGGTGAGCGACAGTGCAGACGAAGCCGAGATGTCGCGCGGCGCGAAAGATCGGCTTGAAGATCACGAGATCGGGGAGGTGGGTGCCGCCTTCGTACGGGTCGTTCAGCAGGTAGACGTCGCCGGGCCGGAGCGAGTCGGCATAGCGGGCCAGGACCGCTCGCATCGCGTCGGGGACGGTTCCCAGGTGAACCGGCAGGGTCAGACCCTGGGCTACCAGACGACCGCCAGGATCGCAGAAGGCGGTCGAAAGGTCCATGGCGTTCTTCAAATTGGGCGAGTAGGCGGTGCGGACCAGGGTCAGTGCCATCTCGTCGACGAGCGATTCCAGGCCATTCCGAATCAGCTCGCGGGTAATCGCATCAAGCGGGCCGTTCACGGTCGGTCACCTCCTCGATTTCGCGCGGCGCGTCAAACGCGGGCATCATCGGCGTCTCGCTAACCGGCTCGAGCACCAGATTGTCCCAGTGGTCGCGCCGGATGACGGTATTTGGGGGGACGACGGTCGTCGCGTCGTATTCTTCGACGATCAGCGGACCAGAGCGCGGCTCCGCTGTGATCTGGAATCGGTCCAGGACCGGGACTTCCACCATTGTCGAACCGAAGTAGGCGGGACGGGCAGAGGCGGAGCTAGCCCGGCGCATTCGAGGGAAGTCGGACCAGTTTCCGTCGGTTGCCGGCCGGTCAGCCACCGCGCTCACTCTCGCGTTGACGATCTCAACCGGATCGGTCGCGGCTCGATGGCCGTAGGTGCGCTCGTGCTCGACGCCAAAACGCTCGTCGAGCGCGCGTATGGTCGACGTGGTCGCCGGAGCGTCGCCGAAAGGCAAGCGTAGCTCGAACGACTGGCCAGCGTAGCGCAGGTCCAACGTGCGCTCGAAACGATAGGTGGCGGGGTCGTTGCCTTCGTGACGGATCTCGGCCTGGATGGTCGCGGCGAGCGCTTGGAAGGCATTTTCGAGCTCCTGGGGTTCCAGGTCGCGGGTGACGAGCAAGATGGCCCGGCTCAGGTGATGAGCCGGGCTGGCCCAGAGCAGACCCAGGGCGCTAAAGAGCCCTGGCCAGCGCGGGACAATCACGCGACGGATGCCGAGCTCGCGGGCCACGAGTGCGGCGTGCACCGGCCCATTGCCGCCGTAGGCGATCAGCGTGAAGCGGCGCGGATCTCGGCCACGCTCAGACGACACCGCCTTCACGACCCGGACCATATTGGCGACCGCGAGCCGATGGACGCCGAAGGCGGCCTCGACCACGTCCATGCCCAGCGGCTCCGCCACTCCCGCTGCCAGAGCGTGCCAGGCTCGCTTGCGATCAATCGGCAGTGCGCCGCCGAGCAGAGCGGTGGGATTCACGTAGCCGAGAATCACGTTCGCGTCGGTGAGCGTCGGCTCGTCGCCGCCGGCGGGGTAGCACGCCGGACCGGGCGAAGCACCGGCGCTGCGCGGCCCCACGTGCAGCGCGCCGGCCGGGTCGACCCAGACCACGCTCCCGCCGCCTGCGCCCACCTCGGCGACGTTGATCGCGGGCACCCGCAGGATATAGCCGGCGCCACGGTTCAGCCGGTTGCCGACGTTCAGGCCGGCCCCGACCTCGTACTCGCCAACGTGCTGGAGCCGACCGTGCTCGACGATTGAGGACTTCGCGGTCGTCCCGCCCATATCGAGCGTGATCAGATCAACGAGGTCCAGCCGTGACGCGAGTTGCTGAGCGGCGATCACTCCGGCGGCCGGACCGGACTCGACGATGTGGATTGGCCGCTGCGCCGCGGCGGTCGCCCCGATGATGCCGCCGCTCGACTGCATGACCAGCACCGGGGCCAGGATATCGTGCTGGTGGAGAACCGATTCAAAGCTACCGAGGTAACGACTGACGACCGGCTGAAGGTAGGCATTGAGGACGGTCGTGCTCGTCCGCTCGTACTCGCCGATCTCGGGCAGAACGTCCGAGGACAAGGAGAGAATCAGCCCTGGCGCTAACTCGCGGCTGATCTCGGCCACCCGGCGCTCGTGCGTTGCGTTGACATAACTGTGGACCAGAGTAACTGCCAGTGCTTGCACGCCTTCGGCGACGAGAAAGGCGATCGCCGTGTGCACCGATTCCTCGTCGAGTGGCTCGACGATTCGGCCCTGGGCATCCAGCCGCTCCCTCACTTCGCGTCGCCAGCGGCGCTCGACGAGTGGCGCTGGCTTCTGCCAGGTCAGATCGTAGAGGCGCGGGTAGCGCAGCCGACCGATCTCGAGCGTGTCGCGGAAGCCGCGAGTCGTCAGCAACCCGGTCCTGGGGCCGCGCCGCTCAAGGATCGCATTCGTGGCGACGGTGGTGCCATGCACGATCTCGTGAACGGCGCTGGGCGCGGCCGACAGTTCGTCCAGTAGCGCGAGAATCCCCTCGCAGATGGCCCGCAAGTAGTCGTCGGGCGTTGTCGAGAGCTTGCGGGTGGCCACCCGACCGGACGCATCGACGACGACCAGATCGGTGAATGTGCCCCCGACATCCACGCCGATCCGAAGCGAGCCGAGATGTCTATTCACGCGCTCTCCCCAAGCCACTCCCGCCGCCGGTCGGAGTGACCGTGCGGACTTTCCCAGTGATTCTAAAGTACGAGGGAGTCGGCATCAAGTTCGGACGGGGTAGTGGCGCTGGCCCGAATGGTTGGAATACAATCTATGACAGTTCCCGGTTTCCATGAGGCGCCGGGTCACTCGTCGGGCGCCGCTGCGGTAACGACAGCGCGTGATCATGGTAAGAACGAGGAGTCGAAGTTATGGCCATTGCAACGCCCGCGGAACAGGCGCTGGAAATCAAGCGCAAGCTGTACCGTACCGACTATTCCGCCGTTGGTAGAATTCTTCCGGCCTATCAGGAGCAATTGGCCGAGGACGATGTCGATTTCTACCGCCGAAACGGTTACCTGGCGATGGCGGGGCTATTCACGACCGACGAGGTCGACGAGTACAAAGTCGCGCTCAGCGACGTGCTCCATCAGCGTGTGCCGTGGGAGGGCAAGCTTTTCGTCCAGGAAGAGCCCTTCTACGCCGAAGGGGGCAGCGAGGATCAGGTGACGGATCCTGAATTGCGGATTCGAAAGGTCTTTCACTTCGTCCAGATCGAGCCGCGCCTGAAAGGGGCGGCATTTCATCAGAAGCTGGTCGGCTTGGTGGATCAACTGATTGGGCCTGGCCACTGCTTGACCCAGGATATGGCGCTGGTCAAACCGCCCTATCACGGGTCGGAGAAACCATGGCACCAGGACACCGCGTACTTCGACTGGTTACCGCTTGGTGGGATCATCGGCGCTTGGATCGCTCTCGACGAGGCGACGGTGGAGAACGG
>DATLRG010000533.1:0-8272 GCA_035534795.1 Chloroflexota bacterium | reverse complement strand
CTACTGATCGAGAGGAGCAAGATCGATGAAAGTTGTCGTCGTGGGGTGCGGGAGAGTTGGGTCGCGGCTGGCGTTGGCCTTGGCGCGCGACGGGGACCGGGTCGCCGTGATCGACAAGAATCCCGTCGCCTTTCGGCGGCTCGGGCCGACCTTCTCGGGGTTGAGGATCACCGGCGTGGGCTTCGATCGAACCGCGCTCGCCGAGGCCGGCCTTCCCGACGTCGACGCGCTCGCGGCCGTCACCAACGGCGACAATACCAACTTCGTCGTCGCCGCGGTCGCCCGTCGCTACTACCGCGTGCCGCGGGTCGTCGCGCGGATCTACGACCCGTCTCGCGCCGACATCTTTCGCCACCTCGGCATCCCGACGATTTCGTCGACCATCTGGGGGGCCAACCGCCTCAAAGAAATGCTCGTGCAGTCCCGGCTCGCCCCGGTCCTGAGCATCGCCAGCGGCGATGCCGAGGTGTTCGAAGCCGACCTGCCGGCCATGCTCGAAGGGACCTCGGTCGCGGACCTGGACGTGCCGGGTGAAATCCTGGTATCGGCGATCGTTCGCACCGGTCGGGCCATCGTTCCACGCCGTGGCACGCGTTTCGAGCGCGGCGACGTCCTGCAGATCACCGCGCTGAGCGCGTCGTTCCAGAAGCTGCGACGACTGCTCGAGGGAGAGTGATCGTGAAAGTGCTGATCGTCGGCGCCGGCCAGGTTGGCTTCAACCTGGCAGAGGTGCTCAAGAACGAGGGCCAGACCGTCGTGGTCGTCGAGCGCGACGCCGATCGCGCGCGCTATCTGCGCGATACGCTGAACGTGGCGGTCTTCGTGGGCGACGGCGACGACCCGACCGTTCTGGACGACGCGGGCATCCGCGGCGCCGACGCCGTCTGCGCGACGACCGGCGAAGACGAAGACAACCTCGTCGTCGGCACGCTCGCGCGCTTTGAGTTCGACGTACCCCACACCCTGGCGCGCGTGAACGATCCGCGCAACGAGTGGCTCTACGGGCCAGAGCTCGGCATGGGCATCGACGTCGCCATCAGCGAAGCGCACTTGATGGCGGAAACGCTGCGAGCGCGGCTGCAGACGAACGACGAGTTGATGAGTCATGAGGACTGAGGACTGAGTGAGGAACGGGATCGTCTTCATTCAGTCCTCATGACTCATCAACTCGCCTCATCGCTCATTACTCCGTCGTCTTCCCACGAGGTAGCCGCCAACCAGCGCGAGCGGGATCAGCCCCAGCAGGCCCGTCGAGCCGATGCCCTGGCCGGCCTCGACCACCCGTTGCGGCAGGGTCGGGGTATCGGTTGGAGTCGGCGTCGCGGTCGGGGTCGACGTGGCCGTGGGCGTTTGCGTGGGCGTGTCGGTTGGAGTCGGAGTCGGGGTTGGCGTCGCCGTCGGCGTCGTGGTTGCCGTCGAGGTCGGCGACGGCAGCGGCGTGAGCGTCGGCTCGCCGGCGGGAAGGGTAGCGGTCGGCGGAGGGGTGTCCGCTGGTAGAGCGAGCGTGGGCGTCGGCGGAGCCGGGGTCGGCGTCGGCGCCCGAATCGTGATCTTGACCGTCACCGACCCACCCCGGCCGTTTCCGTCGATCGCGTAGGTCCCGGGTGGCACCGTCGGAGGCACGGTGATCGTCTTCTGGAAGCTCCCCCTGGCGTCGGCGAGAATGATCCCAAGCGGCAGAATGTTCCCGGACGGATCGGTGAAGCTGACCAGGATCTGGTCGTTCGGCGCCCAGCCCGAGCCAGAGACGGTGACCGTCTGGCCGGCGACCACACTGGACGGCTCAACCACGACGGTGCCAGCGGCGAAGGCGAGGCGCGGCCAGAACAGAGTGAGTCCCAGGAACAGAAAGGCAAGCAGGCAGTAGGTCGTGATACGGAAGCTGAGATTGGACACGATGGACACCTATGGTTCGATCAGTGGGGCGACCAGCTTCTCCAGCGCAGTGCCGCTGACTTCTCGACAGAGCCGCGTATCGGCGACCAGCTTCTCCGTCGTCATCGTCGGTCTCGATCTTCAGGAATCACGGCGGTGCTGTCGCTAAACTTACGCCCGCCTTGGGCCAGACGAGACCGGATCGTCGCGGCGATCTCGGCAGGAGTTCGCGTGGAACTTTGCTGGGCCGCCGCGCCGAGGATCTCTGAAAGCTCCTGCTGCAAGTACAGCCGGTGTTGCATCGCGCGCTGCTTGAGAGTTTCGAGCACGGACTCCGGCACGTCGCGAATCAAAACGTCGGGCATGGAGCCTCCTCATGGTCGCAGCTTCGACGACGCTAACAAAATGCTAGCGGTCACGGCACCGGTCGTCAACCGAGTCCGAGAGCTAAAAACCTGGACGGCCGCGCCCATGCCACGATACTATACCCTTGTTTCACTGCGAGGGATGGCTCCATGTCGATCGGGTGCCGGCGCGTGGCGTCCGCGGGACTGGTCATTTGACGGCGGCCGAGCGCCGCTCACCGGCGATCCTCCTGGGGTGGCTCGTACCGGTCGTGCTGGTTGCCGCGGCCGTGAGGATTCTCGGGCTGGGCAACGCCAACCTCTGGGGCGACGAAGCCTTCAGCGTCATGACCTCGCTCGGGCCGCCGTCGAAGCTCCTGGGCATCCTGGCGACCGCCGAACCGCACCCGCCGCTGTACCCATTTCTCCTGGCCATCTGGCTGCGGCTCTTCGGGTCCAGCGAGTTCGTCGCTCGCCTTCCGTCCGCGTTCTTCGGCATCGCCAGCGTCCCCGTCGCCGCGGCGCTGGCCCGGTCCTTCGTCGGCGCGTGGGCGCGTGGGCGCGTGGACGCCGTGGCGACGGGAGACGTCTCCGGTGTTGCCGTATCGCCCACGCGCCCACGCGCGGCCACGGCGGCCGCGGTCGTCGCCGGGCTGCTCGTCGCGCTGAGCCCATTTCAGGTCTGGTACTCGCAGGAAGCGCGGATGTACGCGCAGGTCAGCTTTTTCGCCGGCCTGGCCACGCTCGCGCTGCTCCGCCTCTGGCACGGTCGACGCGGCGCCATTCCGTTCTACGCAGTAGCGATTCTCGGAGCCGCTGGCAGCCACTACTACGGCCTCTTCATTCCTCTGGCCCACGGAGTGACCGTTCTGATCTTCGCCCGCGGCAACCGCCGGGCGCTCGCCGGCTGGGTCCGGGCGTCGGCGCTGGCCACCCTGCTCTACCTGCCCTGGGTCTACGTCGCTCTGCGCGTTTTCACCAGCTACTACGGCGGCCCGCCAGGTTCGGAAAACCTGCCCCAGATCGCGATCAGCGCCTGGGCCCGGGTGACGGCCGGCTGGTCGTTACCGTGGTCGCAGGCTGTCACCTTCGCCGCCATTCTCAGCGTCATTGCCATCTGCGGGCTGATTCTCCCGGCGCGATCGCCGGACGACCGCTTCCTTCGGGTCGCTCTCGCCTGCTGGCTCTTCACGCCGTTCGTCGGCGGCTACGTCGTCTCGCTGGTCCGCCCCCTCTATAACGAGCGCTACCTGATCGTCAGCTCGCTACCGTTCATTCTGCTGATGACGCGGGGGATCGTGGGGGTCGGGACGGGGCCTCACCCTCTCGCCCCGTCTCCATCGGAGATGGAGAGGGGGGATCCGGACCTTCCCCCTCTCCATCTCCGATGGAGAGGGGGCGAGAGGGTGAGGTCGCTCCGGCTGGCGGTCGGGACCGCGGCATTCGTCGGTGCGCTGGCGGTCGCGTGCGTGGCGCTGCACAACTTCTGGATCGGCGCCTACCTCCAGAGCGCGTACGACACGCCCGTGCGGACCGTGGACGTGCTCGCGCAGAGCGGTGACGCGGTGATCCTCGACGGCTCGTCCCAAGAACCCCTCTACCAGTATTACGCGCGCCAGCCCTTGCCGCTGTACACGCTGCCCGCGCAGACACCGCTGGATCCCGCGACGACCGCTGCCGAATTAGCCGAGATCGCGCGGTCACACGATGGCGCATGGGTCTTCTGGTACGCGTCGACGCTCTACGATCCCCACGACGTCATCGGCCGCTGGCTGGCCAGCAACGCCTACCTCTCACTCGACGTCTACGCGGTGAACGCGCGCCTGCAGTACTATCGCTTCGCCCCGGCTGCAAACCTGACCACGCGGGCGACGAGTCTGACGTTCGGCAACGCGCTCCAGCTCGAGAGCTACGCCTGGCTCGATCGGAGCGTCCCGGCGGGTGCCACCGTGCCGGTTGATTTGCGCTGGCAGCGGGTCTCCACCGCGCTTTCGCCGCCGCGCGTCGCACTGCGCCTCGTCGACGCCTCCGGCTTCACCTGGGCGCAGACCGATCAGAGTATTGGCAACGGCTACGTCGCGGACGGCGACTGGTCAGCCGGACAGACGCTCGACGATCGTCACGGCCTGCAGGTCCCGGCCGGGACGCCGCCCGGCGACTATCTCCTACTGCTCAACGCCTACGACGACGCTCACCACGACGCTCTCGCACCAACCGGGCACGGCGCACCAATGACCCCGGGCGGCGTGACCCTGGCGACGATCCACGTGAGCACGCCATCGCGGAGCATCTGGCCCGGCGGCATTGCCGGCTTCCACGGGTCCACCACCTCGTTCGATGGCGGCATCGCTCTGCTCGGCTGGGCCGGCTCCGGTCAGGTGAAGGCCGGTGAGTCCGGCTATCTCACCCTTTTCTGGAAGGCGCTCGCCGCTGCACCCACCACGTCGCGGCTGCGCCTGGCGCTCCTGGCAGGTGACGGCACCGTCGCCGAGCAGCGCGACCTACCACTGGCGACATCGGCGTACCCTCCAGCGCAGTGGCGGGCCGGCGACGTCTTGCGCGAGCAGTACCTGTTGCCAATCGACGCCAGGCTGGCGCCGGGATCCTATGGCGTCGCGATCCTTCCCCTGTCGACGGCCGCGGAAGCTCCGTCCTCGGCTCCGCCCGTCACCATCGGGTCGGTCGTCGTCCAGCCCGGCGCGCCGGTGGTTACGGCCGCCGCTCCGGAGCACCCGCTACCCTTCGTCCTCGACGGCAAGATCGCTCTGAGCGGCTTCGATGTGGGCACCACGAGCGTCCGACCCGGAGCGACGGTCAACCTCACTCTACACTGGAGCGATCTCGCGCCAATTGACGGCGACTACACCGTCTTCGTTCACGTCCTCACCGCGTCGTCGAAAGTGGTGACCCAGCGCGATCAGCCACCGGCGGCTGGGCGGCGCCCGACGTCGTCCTGGTTTCCCGGCGACACGGTCCTGGACAACTACACGCTGACGCTACCGGCGACGCTGTCCCCCGGCGACTACCCGATCGAGGTGGGCATGTACAGTCCGACCACCGGCGAACGCTTGCCGGTCTCGCAGAATGGGCAGCCCGCTGGCGATCGCATCATCCTGACGCACCTGGAAGTGACGTCGTAGTGTTTCGTCAAGCGAGAACTGAGGGACGGTGTGTGTGCAAAATTGGCCCGTAGGGCCAATTTTGCACACACACCATCCTTCCGTTCCCGCTTGACAGAGCGCTGGTCCAGGTGTCGTGAAGGGCCGCCTGTCGTTCACCAACGCCGGTGTCGCCACAAGCGTTCCAGCAGGGTCGCGAGCATCGCGGCCCCCAGCAGGGCGGCGCCAAGGCCGACGTCGCGCAGGGAGATGCCCGTTCCGACGGCCAGCGAGGCGAGGGCGGCGAGGAACGGGATGACGCCCATCAGCGGGACGCGCAGCCGACGCTCGGGTTGACGTCGCAGGAGAACCCACGTGGCGACCGCGGTCGCGGCGTAGACCAGCACGAGGAAGAAGACCGAGATGTCGATCAGTACGCCCAGACCGAAGAGCAGCGACGCGGCCAGCGTCGTCCCGCCCTGGACCAGCAGGGCCACGTCGCGCGTCCCGAACCGACGGCTGCGGTGGGCGAGGATCCCGGGGACGATGTCGTGTTCGGCCAGCGTCGCCGCCAACTCGACGGTTCCCAGCGTGGTCGCCACCCCGACGCCCCCGATCGAGACGACCGCTCCCGCCGTCATCAGTCCGATGCCGAGCGCGGCGGGGATGCCCAGGGCGGAGAGGGTCGTGGCCATCGCGAGGGCGAGCGGCGCCGTGGTCTGGCCGATCCGCATCCAGGGGACGGCGACGAAGACGGCCAGGCTGGTGAAAAGGTAGAAGGCGATCGCGATGAGCATTCCCAGCATAATGCCGCGCGGCAGCGTCGTCCGGGGATGCGACATGGCGCCGGCCGGCAGCGAGGCGACCTCGAACCCGGCGTAGGCCCAGAAGACCAGGACGAAGGCCGCGCCGAAGCCGCCCCAGCCGAGCGGCGCGATGGGCACCAAGCGAGCCCCGATCAAGGTGGGATGCTGCGCGGTCACCGCCGCGACGGCCGCGACCAGCGCGGCGAGTGGCACCAGCTTGGCAGCGGTGAGGACGTCGTCGACGGTGCCTGCCGCCCGAAGGCCAAGCAGATTGGTGAGGGTGACGAACGCGACGAAGACCGCCTTGAACGCGACGACCTCCACCGCCCCGAGGCCGAGCGCGTCGACCAGGTACCCCGCCGCGGCGACCGGGAAGACCGCGAGGGCGGACCACTCGGCGAGATAGAGCGCCCAGCCGACGATCATGGCGGGAACGACGCCGAGCGTCGCCCGGACGTAGGCGTAGGGACCGCCCGTGGCCGGCTGGATCGCGGCGCACTGAGCAAAACAGAGGGCGATCAGGGCGGCCACGATGCCGGCGAGCGCCCAGTCGACGAGGAGGGCCGGTCCCATCAAGGGCGCGCCGAGCCCGGCGACGACGTAGACGTCCGCGCCGATGACCGCGCCGACGACCAGACTGACGGCGTCGAAGAGGGAGAGCCGCGCGCCAGCCTGCCTCACGATCTTGTGAGCAGACGTTCGAGGTCGGCGCGGAACGCACGGATGTCGACGTCGGCGACCAGCACCGACCGAGCCAGCGCATCCGCGACGGTCGCCGCGACGGCGTTGGCCTTGTTGGCGGCTTTCCCCCCGCTTGTCATCAGGAAGTCGCTTCCGAGGAGCGTCTCCCCGAACGCCGGCCGCCGTTCCGCGCGCA
This sequence comes from Chloroflexota bacterium, assembly GCA_035534795.1. Classification (GTDB taxonomy): domain Bacteria; phylum Chloroflexota; class UBA6077; order FW602-bin22; family CADDYW01; genus JAJPKB01. The sequence goes on along the minus strand of DATLRG010000533.1, from coordinate 1,272 downwards.
CCTCGACGCCGACGCTGCCCAGCGACATAACCTGGCCCGGGCGCATCGTGCTGGTTCCGCGTCCCAGCGCCCGCGGCGACTCAGCAGCCGCTGGCCCAGCCGTAGATCGGACCGTGGGCCCCGGTGCCGACGATGGTCACCGGATAGCCGTAGGCGTAGCCCGGTCCCCCGTAAATGGCGGAACCCTGGCCGACGATTCCCTGGCCGCCAGCAGCGCGTCGCCGGTGCCGCCGACGATTCTGACACTGTGCCATCGTGGTCACCTCGTCAACATGCCGAGACAATGCACCGCCGCTCGCACGCGTCGTGCCATCACCCGCGTGCGGCGTGGACATTCCTCGACTGAGAGTGTTTTAGCTTTTCTACGAGAAGCTGGATGTGAATTGTTGGGACGATCACACGGCGACCGGGTGGTGGCACGTCTCTTGATCACGCCCGGGTGCGCCAGTCTTCTTCTGGCCAGGCAGCAGCAAGGATGATCGGGTTGATGAGAAAGTCTCTCCTGGTCGGTGTCGGCGTTCTCTCGTTGGCCCTGGTCCGCGCACGACGCCAGCGCGGACGGGATCCTGACGACCGGGGCCGCGTGACCGGGATTCCGGATTCGGCGCCTGCCGCTGAGGTGGAACAGGCGACCCGCCGCTTCCTGCTCTATTTCGTCGTGCCGCTGTGGCTGGCAGCCGGTCTCCTCGATTGGTCCCAACACCGGCGGACCCACATCGAGCGCACGGCCGGCACCCGCGAGTCGGCGATCCACGTGGTCATGCTGACCGAGGCGGGCGTTCCCACCCTGTTGGGGCTGTTCCTGCAGGTGAACGCGGGAGTCCTCCTGACGACCCTCGTCGCGCTCGTCGCGCACGAGGCGACGGCGGTCTTGGACGTCGCCTACGCCGAGTCCCGCCAGCTGGTCACGCCGACCGAGCAGCACATCCACAGCTTCCTGGAGGTGGTCCCGCTGATGGCGGTCTCCTTCCTGACTGTTCTGCACTGGGACCAGGCCCGCGCGCTGGTCGGGCTGGGCGACGAGTCGGCCCACTTCACGTGGCGGCCCAAGCGTCCGCCGCTGTCGTGGCGCTACGTGGCCGGGCTGCTGGCGGCGATCACCGCGTTCGGGGTGGTGCCGTACGCCGAGGAGCTCTGGCGCTGCTACCGAGTCGATCCCACGCTGGCCGCTCACCCGGAGCCTCCCCTGCCATGCACGCCCACGCGATGCGCGCCGGATGATTGATACTGTTTCTGGATGATTGGTTGGCTTTTGGTGTGGGCAGGAATGGC
>DATLRG010000532.1:0-2661 GCA_035534795.1 Chloroflexota bacterium | reverse complement strand
ATTTGCCGAGGCACAGCCATGGCTGTGCCTCGGCAAATCAGCCAAACCAACCCGGAAAGTGCCCTAGACCTCCGCGGCCGCCAGCAGCGCCTTGACGTAGCCCACCGCGTAGGCCGAGGCGATGCCCTGGAAGGCGTTGTCGCCGTCGTAGCCGGGCAGGTGGTCGATCTGAATCCCGCCGTCGTAGCCGACGCTCTTCAAGGTCTGGAGCACGCGGAACATGTTCATGTCGCCGTCGTGGAGCGCGATCTCCTCGTAGCCGCCAGTGGTGGGAATGGTGCCGCGGACGTTGCGGAAGTGGACGTGGAAGATCTTGCCGCGCCGGCCAAAGGCGCGGATGTCGTCGAGGATGTTGACGCCGGTCTCGTAGCGCGTGCCGACGCAGTAGAGCAGGCCGACGTAGCTGCTGGGCACCGCGTCGAGGACCTGGGACCAGCGTCGCGGCGAGAACTCGGTGTCGGGGAGCTGCGGGTCGGAGGGATGGAGGATCAGCCGAACGCCCGTGGCCTCGGCGATCGGGAGCAGCCGCTGGTACAACTGGACCGACCGCTCGAAGTGCGCTTCGACGTCGACGGTCAACGACGGCGGCTCGGCCGCGAGCTTGCGCTGCATCGCGGCGGCGTCGAAACCGTGCATCGTGTAGCCGCCGCGATGGACGCGACTGACGAAACCGAGGTAGGCGTGGTTTGATCTGAGGTGGACCAGGTGGAGCGGCATCGACATGAACCGGGCGCCGGCGTTCCCGAGCGCCTCGAGCGTGCGGCAGAGGTTGTCGACTTCGACGTCGCCGCCGGGCTGGCCGAGCAAGTAGCGCGTCGGGGTCGGCGGCGCGATGCGGTAGACCTCCAGCCCGTAGCGGCGGAGCTTGTCCAACAGCGCCCGAACGCCCTGGGCATCGGCGTAGCCCTTCTCGGCAACGCCGGGCAGGTTGTTCTCGTTGTGGATGTCGAGTCCATCGGCGCCGATCTGACAGGCAAAACGAAGGTAATCGTCGGAGAGATCTCGTTCGCGTAACAGGACTTTCATTTTCAGCTCCAGCGGTCCAAATTACCCGGTGCTCGCGGGGCGATGCCGAATCCGGCTGACTCCTCCGTCACGAGGCCGCGTGGCACCTGGCCCCCTGGTGAGCGTCGCGAGGAATCAGCCCGGACCTGATCCGAGCGTATTGTAAACCACCAGCTTTCACCGTGCGGGACGTTGACAGTACCCACTCGCGGTCGGTAGTCTGTCCCCCGGAGCGTTGGAAGAATTCGGAGGACGGGTGGCAACGAAGGTCATTCTCGACACCGACATTGGGACGGACGTCGACGACTGTTTGGCGCTAGCGCTGCTCTTGGGTTCGCCAGAGATCGAGCTGCTGGGAGTGTCCTGCGTCTACGGCGACGTGGAGCTACGCGCGCGCATGGCGATGAAGCTGCTGAATCTGCGCGGGCGGACCGACGTGCCCGTTCTGGCCGGGGTGACGAGGCCGCTGCTGGGGCGGCGGCCGGTCTACTGGGCCGGCCACGAAGGCGAGGGACTGCTCGATCCGGCGGACGGGCGACTGCTGCCGTCGCCCGAGCACGCGGTGGACTTCCTGGTGCGCAGGGTGATGGCAGAGCCGGGTCAAATTCACCTGGTCGCGATCGGTCCGCTGACGAACGTCGCGCTGGCGTTCCTGCGGGAGCCTCGACTGGCGGCGAGCCTGGCGCACCTGACGATCATGGGCGGAGCGATTCGGGGGCCGGGTCGCTTCGCTCTGCCCTACTGCGAGCACAACGTCACCTGCGACCCGGAGGCGGCGCACGTGGTGTTGTCGGCGGGAGCTCCAACCACGCTGATCCCGCTGGACGTCACGACGCAGGTGCGGCTCCGGCCCGCGGGCGTCGAGCGGATCCGCCTGGGCGGCAGCGCATTCCACCGTGCGGTGGCGAGTCAGGTCGAGCTCTATCCTCCGTTTCGTGAGCGCGGTTTCACTCACCTGCACGACCCGCTGGCGGCGGCGGCGGTGGTGCGTCCGGGTCTGGTGACAACTGAATCGCTGCACCTGGACGTCGAAACGGAGGGTCGGTACACGGCCGGTGCGACGCTGGTGCGGGCGCCTGGCGAGAAAGCGCCGGCCAACGTCGAGGTGGCGCTAGGAGTCGAGGCCGAGCGGTTCGAGGAGTTCCTGGTCGAGCGCTTAGCGGCGAACGGCTGAATCAAGGTGGGCGGATGGCGATTGTCGGCGAACTCGCGCCGTCGGCAACACTTCCGAGCGCCCAGCCCGAGGTGGCACGGTCGCTGGTCAGGGTCGCATGGACTCGTCGCGCGACTCCGGGTCGTCGTGAGCGACGCGGACGCTGGCCAGCTCGCGCGACCTTGAATTCGCCACGGAGCCGATGTAACCGGTGGCGGCGACGACGATGACCGCGTAAACCAGGTAGGAGAGCCGGAGGATGAGCAGGTACTGGAGAAAGGCGCCAGTGAACGAGACGACGAGCAGCGGAATCACGCCGAGACCCGCGGCGATGACCGCCAACATCCACGTCGTCGACAACGTGAAGCTCTTCTCGGTGATGGGACCGATCAGCAAAGAGGGGACCGCGAAAGCCAGAACGAAGGCGAAAGCCTGGAAACCCACGTGATGCTACCTCATAATTCGTCGACGGGTTAGGTGCAATTCCGGGACCGGGCTGGTGG